>JBOHSN010000008.1:0-62729 GCA_050733215.1 Gemmatimonadales bacterium | reverse complement strand
GTTTCGTTCCTTCTGCTCGCTGCCGGCTCGACGGCCCCGGCGGCCGCGCAGACCCCCGCCGACAAGCTGCTCGCCGACGTCCGCCATCTCGCCGACGACCGGCTCGAGGGCCGGCTCACCGGCACGCCCGGCGCCGACTCCGCGGCCGCGTACATCGCCCGCCGCTTCGCCGAGACGGGCCTCGTGCCCCTGGCGGAGGGCTGGTTCCAGGACTTCGTCGTATCGCCCGACGCGCCGGCCGCGCGGCACGCGCCGGTCGCCGGCGCGCGCGGGCGAAACGTCATCGGAGTGCTGCGCGGCTCCGATCCGAGGCTCCGCCGCGAGGCGGTCGTCGTGGGCGCCCACTACGATCACCTCGGCCTGGGCGGCGTCTTCGCGCTCGATCCCGACAGCACCGGCGCGGTGCACAACGGCGCCGACGACAATGCCTCCGGTACGGCGGCGCTGATCGACATCGCGCGGCGGCTGTCGCGCCGGCCCCCGGCACGGAGCGTGATTTTCATCGCGTTCGGCGGGGAGGAGCTCGGTCTGCTCGGCTCGGCGCACTACGTGCGGGAAGCCGGCAGCGGGGCGCGCATCGCGGCGATGCTCAACCTGGACATGGTGGGCCGGCTCAGGGACGGCCGGCTGATCGTGTATGGAACCGGCAGCGCCACCGAGTTCTCGCCGCTGCTCGACTCGCTCAACCGCGCCGCGAAGTTGGAGCTCGCGCTCCGGCCCGACGGCTACGGGCCGAGCGACCAGTCATCGTTCTACGCCGCGGGTGTCCCGGTGCTGCACTTCTTCACCAACGTGCACGAGGACTACCACCGCTCCACCGACGACTGGCAGAAGATCGACGCCGCCGGGCTCGAGCGCGTGGCAGGGTTCGCCGCGAACGTCGCGACGGCGGTGGCGAACCGCCCGGCCCGGCTCACGTTCGTCGCGCTGCCGCTGACGGCGCACGGCGGCTCCGCCACCGGCGGCTACGGCGCCTACCTCGGCACCGTGCCCGACATGAGCGGCACACAGAGCGGCGTCCGGCTCGCCGGCGTGCGCGCCGGCAGCCCAGCCGATAAGGCGGGTCTCAAGGCGGACGACGTGATCACCAGGATCGGAGACTACGAAGTGCCGGATCTCGAGGCGATGACCAGTGCGCTCCGGAATCACCGGCCGGGCGATACCGTGGAGATCGTCGTGCGCCGCGGCGACGCCCTCACCACCCTGACCGCCACGCTCGGCACGCGAGGGAGCTGACCCGATGCCCGTCCTCCAGGCCGATCGTATCGTCCCGGCACTCCGGGGCGCGTTTGCGAGAGAGGTGGGCCGAGTCGCCCTGCTCCGCACCGCCGCGGAGAAGATCCGCGCCGCCGGGCCACCGTACACCTCGGTATACATGTACATGCTGCACGGGGACCAGCTGGTGCTCGAGGCGCACGCGGGTCGCGATACCGACCACCCCCGCATCGCGGTGGGTCACGGCGTCTGCGGCACCGCGGTGGCCACGGGGGAGGATCAGAACGTGCCCGACGTCAGCGCGATCTCCAACTATCTCGCGTGCAACGCCTGGACGCGCTCTGAATTGGTGGTCCTGATTCGCCGGGGGGCCACGATCCTCGGCCAGATCGACGTGGACAGCGACGAGCCCGATCCCTTCACCGCCGACGAGCAGGCGGAGGTGAGGAAGGTGGCGGATGCGTTGGCGGTGCTTCTGTGAGCGGGGCGGTCGTCGGACCTCGGTCGTCGGCTATCGGTCGTCGGTCATCGGCTGTTCCGGGGTTGGGAGAGCCGCTGTCGCCCCGACCAGACCGATGACCGACGACCGATAGCCGACGACCGAGGTCCGACGACCGATGTCCGACGACCGATGTCCTGAGACCACACGCCGCACGGTTCGGGGCGCGACGCTATTCGAGCGCCGCGTCGGCAGCGGTCCCCCAGTCGTCGCGCTGCACGGCGGGCCCGGCGCCAGCCACGACTACATGCTGCCCGGCTTCGACGCCCTCGCCGGCAGCCGTACCCTGATCTACTACGACCAGCGCGGCGGCGGCCGCTCACCGATCCCGCGGGAGGAACCGGTCGGGTGGCGGGACCACGTCGCGGATCTCGATGGGCTCCGTGAGACCTGGGGTCTCGAGCGGCTCACGATTCTGGGCTACTCGTGGGGCGGGCTTCTCGCGCAGCTCTACGCCACGGAGCACCGGGACCGGGTGGAGCGGCTCACGTTGGTCTGTCCGGCGCCGTCGTGGCGCGCCGCGCGGGACGAGTTCGAGCGCCGGTTCGCCGAGCGGAACCTGGCGCCCGAGGTGCAAGGGGAGTGGCAGAGGCTCCGCGAGAGCGATCTCCGCGTCCGCGATCCGGAGGCGTTCCAGCGCCGGATGTTCGAGCTGTCCGTGGTCGCCTACTTCTACGATCCCGGGAAGGCGCGCGAGCTGACGCCGTTCCGGGTGGTGGGGCGCACGCAGCAGGAGACCTGGCGGAGCCTCGGCGACTACGATCTCCGGCCGCAACTCGAGGCGCTACGCGGACTTCCGTCTCTCGTGCTCGCTGGCGCGGACGACCCGATCCCCCTGCATGCCTCGGAGGAGACCGCCCGGCGGCTGGGCGCCGACCTTCAGGTGCTCGACCGGTGCGGGCACTGTCCGCATGTGGAGCGGCCGGACGAGTTCGTACGGTTGCTCGACGGGTTCCTGCCGAAGCGCGGGTGATAGTACGGTGATTCCGGCGTGATCCCTTCGCCGATCTTGGCCCACGTCGATCGCGGCGAATAGGCGCTGCGACGGCTCGGACCCCGACGGATGGAGAACACCATGTATACGCACCCGCTTGCCGCGGTCGATATCGCGCTCATCGTCTTTGCCATGGCCCCGACCCTGCGGCGCCCACCGGAGCCCCGAACCGGCGTTCCCGACGCGAATTGAGCGCCGAAGCGATCGCGTTGGTCGAATCCGCGCCGGCCTGGAGGCGGTGACCGATGACTGATGACTGATGACAGTCAGCCGATGAGATCGCCGAAATCCTGGCCACGTATCCCGGGTTGCCGTTCATCCTGATCGGCGACAGCGGCCAGCGGGACCCCGAGATCTATCGTGCGCTGCTGCACGACCATCCGGGCCGCATTCCCGCGATCTACATCCGGAACGTCAGCTCCGACCCGGAGCGCACCAAGGCCATCCGGACGCTCGCCGCCGAGGTTACGGAAGCGGGCTCGTCGCTCGTCCTGGCCGATGACACGCTGGCGGCCGCCCGTCACGCCGCCGAGCATGGCTGGATCGGGCGGACGAGGGCGCCAGCGGGGAGAAAGTCGCGCCACCCGGCGCGCCGCCCCCTTGCTCCGGTCCGACCATCGTGGTCGAGTGACTACCTTTCACGGGTGTCCGCCCGCCCGCGACTTACCCCCTTCGACCTCGCTTTCGCCGAACTCGCCGACGAGCGCTTCCCCGGCATCCGCGACGCGTTAGTCGCGGAAGGTACGGACCCTGCGGACCGGGACGCCTTCCTGTTGAACCGGGACGTCGTGACGCTGGTGCGGGAGCTCCGGCCCGAGGAGGGCGCCGGCGAGGAGATTGGCCAGCTCGCCGCGCTGGTGCACCACGTGTACCTGTTCTGGAACGCGGGACAGCCGGTCGTCGTGCTGGGAACTGCTGAGACTGCTGCCGTTCTCGCAGGCGATCTCCGCCCGCCCGCCCGCCGGCCCGCCTGCCCGGTCTATTTCCAGCTCCCCGAACGCCGAATCTGGGCGGAGCCGGTGCCCAGCGCCCCCCACGAGCCGCTCGACGGCTGCTTCGTGCACGCCGCCCCCGGCGAGGCCGCCATGCGGGTGCTGGGCATCTTCGGCTTGCACCCCGACCGACCCGGGTTCACTGTGGTAGAAGCCGCGGGACCCAGGATCCCGCACCTGGCCCGCCCCGACGGATCGGCCCTCTACGCGCCGCTCCTGCCCGGAGGCGCGGCGGCCGGACTGCATTCACTCGCCGGCGGCGAGGAGCTGCTGGAGCTGGGCTATCGGATGAGCGGAAGAGCGGATGAGCAGATGAGCAGAGACCCCTCATGAAGACACTCGAGGCGATGGATAAGAGGGCGGCGGCGCAGGTGCTCGAGCAGATCGCGTCCTTTCTCGAGCTTCGGGGTGAGAATCCGTTCCGGATCCGCGCCTTCCGTGCGGCCGCGCGCGCGGTCGCGGGGCTCTCGGGCGACCTGCACACCGCCCTGGAAGACGGCTCGCTCGCCGGCACCAAGGGCATCGGCCCGGCGACGCTCCAGATCGTGACCGAGCTGGCGACCACCGGCCGGGCGAGTCTGCTGGAGGAGCTGCGCGAGCAGGTGCCCGCCGGGCTGGTCGAGATGCTCGCCATCTCGGGCCTGGGAATCGCCCGCATCCGGCAGATCCACGAGGTGCTGGGCATCGACTCATTGCCCGAGCTGGAAGCCGCCGCGCTGGACGGCCGGCTGGCGAAGCTCCCCCGCTTCGGGCAGAAGACATCGGAGAACATTCTCCGCGGCATCGCGTACCTCCGGCAGGCGAGCGTGTACCGGTTATCGCACCACGCTGCGGAGGAAGCCGAGGGGCTGCGGCACGCGCTGGAGAAGCTGCCCGGGGTGCTGCATGCGTTCGTCGCGGGCGACGTCCGGCGGCGGTCGGAGATCGTCCGCGACCTCGTGCTGGTGCTCGTGGCGGACGTGCCGCCGGCCGAGGTGTTCGAGCCGCTCGCGCGACTGCCCGGGGTGCATGAGTTCGCCGGCCAGGACGAGCGGCGGGTGACGCTTCGGTTCGCGGGCGGCGCGAGCGCACAGATCGTCGTGACGACGCCGGTGAACCTGGGTGCGGTGCTGGTCCAGGCCACCGGCGGCGACGCGCATCTGGAGGCGCTCCAGCGCCACGCCGCCTCCCGGGGGTACAACCTGAGCGGCGCCGCGCTCTGGCGCGGCAGCGAGTTCGTTCCGACGCCCACCGAGGCGCACCTCTACTGCGAGCTCGGGCTGTCAGAGATTCCGCCCGAGCTCCGGGAGGGCAACGGCGAGATCGAGGCGGCGGGCGCGGGGCGGCTGCCGGCGCTCGTGCAGCGGGCCGACGTACTCGGACTCATCCACTGCCACACCATTTACTCCGACGGCTCGAACACGGTGGAGGAACTCGCGCGCGCCTGTCGCGATGCAGGGTACGCCTACGTCGGGCTCACCGACCATAGCCCGGCCGCCGCGTACGCTGGAGGCCTCCGCGTGGAGGATCTCGCCCGGCAAGCCGACGAGGTGGACGGGGTGAATACGTCGCTCCAGGGCATCCGCGTGCTGAAGGGCGTGGAGGCGGACATCCTCGCCGACGGGCGGCTCGACTACGACGACCAGGTTCTCGGCCGGCTCGATTTCGTCATCGCCTCGATCCACAGCCGCTTCAATCTGAGCGAGCCGGAGATGACGGCCCGCATGCTCGTGGCGCTGGACAATCCCTACGTGACGATCATCGGCCACCCGACGGGCAGGCTCCTCCTGTCGCGCGAGCCCTACGGCGTGGACCTGGACGCCGTGTTCGAGAAGGCTGCCCGCGTGGGCGTCGCGATGGAGATCAACGCCGACCCCCACCGGCTGGACCTCGACTGGCGCGTGCTCCGCCGGGCGCGGGGGCGCGGCGTGACGATCTCGATCGGCGCCGACGCGCACAGCACCGCCGGCATCGGCAACGTGGAGTACGGGGTCGGGATGGCGCGGAAGGGATGGCTGGGCGCGAGCGACGTGCTGAACACACGGCCGGTGGAGGGGTTCCTGGAATTCGCGCGGGCGCGGAGGTGAAGAGGGAGAAGAAGGCGGGAGCGGGCGGGAGAGGACGGGAGAGGAAGCGTGCGGGGGAGCGACGCTCTCGCTCCCGCCCGCTCCCGCCCCCTCCCGCCCGCTCCTCCCTCATCTTGGAGCGCCTCAAGGAGGCCTACCCCGCCGCGAGGTGCGCCCTCGACCACGGGAACGCATTCGAGCTCGTCGTCGCCACCATTCTGTCGGCCCAGTGCACTGACGTGCGGGTGAACATGGTGACGCCCGTGCTCTTCGCGCGGTATCCCGATGCGTTCGCCCTCGCCCGCGCCGATCAGGCGGACGTCGAGGAAATCATCCAGTCCACCGGTTTCTTCCGCAACAAGGCCAGGAGCCTGATCGGGATGGCGCGGGCGCTCGTCGCGGAGCACGGCGGCGAGGTGCCGCGCACCATGGAACAGCTGAGGGTCCTGCCGGGCGTCGGCCGCAAGACGGCGAACGTGGTGCTCGGCAACGCCTTCGGCATCAACGAGGGCATCACGGTGGACACCCACGTGGCCCGGCTCAGCGGCCTGCTCCGGCTCACGAAGCACGACGATCCGATGAAGATCGAGCAGGACCTGATGCCGCTCTTCCCCCAGGCCGACTGGGCGCTGCTCTCCCACCTCCTGATTTTCCACGGCCGGCAGATCTGCGTCGCGCGCCGGCCGCGCTGCGGCGAGTGCGTCCTGGGCGATCTTTGCCCCTCTGCCATCATCCCGTAAACAGCAACGACGATTCACCCGGAGGCGCGGTTCACGATGCCCGCCACGCGACGATCCGACCAGCGAGCGCCGACGCAGCGACGGTGTACGGGCTCGCCAGATAGACCTGCCCGGGCCCCGAGCGTCCGGGAAAGTTGCGGTTGATCGCGCTCACCGTCACCGTGTTCCGATCGTAGCTGACGCCCGGGCCCGCGTTGATGCACGCGCCGCAACCGGGCGGCAGCGCCTCGGCGCCAACGACGCGAAAGAGATCGAGGTATCCGCGCGAGGCGGCGTAACCCTCGACGTCCCGGCTTCCGAACTGCACGTAGCACCGCACGCCAGGCGCGACGCGGCGGCCCGCGGCCGCGGCCTGCGCGAACACGCGGGCGTACATGTCCATGTCCTCACGCTTACCCGCGGTGCAGCTCCCGGCGTACGCGATGTCGATCCGCACCCCGCCGAGGCGATCCAGCGGCATGCCGTTGCCGGGATCGCCGGGCAGGGCCACCATCGGCTTGACCTCGGTCGCATCGAGCTCGAGCACCGCTTCGTACTCGGCCCCGGGATCGGAGCTCAGCCCCTCGACCAGGCGCTCTGCCTCCGAGCGGGGCATCGCCCGCCGCTCCTCGAGAAATCGAGCCACGACCGCGTCGGGCCGAATGATGGCGCTGAAGGCGCCGAGCTCCGCGGCCATGTTGGTCAGCGTGGCGCGCTCGTCGAGCGAGAGCGCTTCGATGCCCGCGCCGGCGTACTCGACCAGCCGACCCACCGCCATGCCCTGCCCGATTCCCGGCTCGGCCAGAAGCTGAAGCATCAGGTCCTTCGCCGTGACCCCCTCGCTCAGCCGACCACCCACCCGGATGAGCAGCGACGGTGGCACGCGCACGCGCGCGTCTCCGGTGAGCCACGCATGGCAGATGGCCGTCGTGCCGACCCCGAACGCCAGGCACCCCACGGCGCCGGCGTGCGGCGTGTGGCTGTCGCTCCCAATCACCACCTGACCCGGGAGCGCGTAACGCTCCAGCACCACCGAGTGGCAGATTCCCGCCGAGCCGCCACCCGCCCCGCCGTGGAGCAGGATCCCCTGCTCCGAGGCGAACGCGGCCTGCCGCGCGGCGAGACCGCCGGTGAGGTCGAACACCGGTGCCCACCCCGGACGACCTCCGATCGCACGGTCGAGCAGCACGAGATGATCCTGGAAGAGGAGCACGGACCCGGGATCGCGCACGGGGACGGCGGAGCCGACCTGCTCGTCCCAGAACGCCGCAGCCATCGGGGTGACGTACTCGTGGCTGAACCGGAGGTCGGCCCGCACGAAGCCCTCGTCACCGGGGCGCACCGCGGGCGCTCCGGCCGGGCTCGCCGGATCGGTGACCCAGTGCGCCGCGAGGATCTTCTCGGCGAGCGTCATCGGACGCGCGACGGCGCTCGGCGGCAGCAGCGTCACCTCGCCCCGCAATCGCGCCAGTCCGAACGGCAGCAGCCCTTCGCGTTCGATGATGCCCCGCCCGACCGGACCCTCGCCGTCCATGAAGCGCTCGAGCGGTACGGCTTCGCCGCGACGGAGCGGGTCCAGCAGCGCGAAATCGGTACTCGTGAGAAGGCCGAGATGCTGACAGTTCTCCCGGTAGATCCGCTCGAAGCTCTCCGCGATGATCACCCGGATGCCGGCCGCGCGCTCGGCATAGGGCGATGCCTCCCGGCTCGAACCCTTGCCGCGGCGGCGTCCGCTCACCGAGACGGCGAATCCGCCGCGGCGCACATCGCCCGGCCCGACCGGCCGCTCGCCGGCGCAGGCGAGGCCGGTGTACGGGTACTCGCCGAGCGTCGCGTCGGAGTGGTAGCATATGTCGGCAGGGGTAATCTCGTCGGTGGAGATGTCGTGCCGGAGCGCGAGCCCCGGCGACCAGGCGAGGTCTTCGCCGGCGACCTGGCGCCGGATCAGCGCCGGGTCGTCGGCGAGAAACAGGATGCGTCGCGCCTCGTCGCTCAGAACGTGTCTCCCATCTACCAGTCGCCGTCCCGGACTTCACGCACGAGCCGCAGCACGGCGGCATCGGGAAGATCCTTCAGGTCGCGAATGACCTGTGCGAACAACGCCGGCCGCCGCCGGATGATGCGCTGGAGATCGCTGGAGACCTTGCCTCCCAGCGCGAGCAGCACATCGGCATCCTCGCCGAGCTCGCGCGCGAGCGAGCGGATAGTCTCCTCCGAGGGAGGCGGTTGCTCCCCGCGCTCGATCTTGCTCAGGTACGATGGCTCGATGCCGACGCGTGCCGCGAGCTGGCGGACCGAGAACGCGGGATCCCCCTCCCTGTGCCGCGCCCGCCGTCGTCTCAGGTGGTCTCCGAAGTCATCCATAGCGAGTAGTATCTACTACACACACCACGCCGATTGCGCAACTGGACGACTCGCGGCGCCTCCCTCCGGATCGGATTAGCATTCGCCGGTGCGTTACGCCCTCCTCCTCCTTCTTCTCCTCTTCTGCTCGGCCCCCGCCGCCGGCCAGGGACCCTGGGCATTCCGGGCACCGCTCGACGCCAGGCGCACCGGCACGTTCGCCGATCCCCGTCTCGACGAGAGCTCCGGCGTCGCCGCGAGCCGGCGCTATCCGGGCACGCTGTGGACCCACAACGATGGCCCCGAGCCGCTCATCTTCGCGACCGACACCACAGGCGCGGCGCTCGGCACGGTGCGACTTCGGGCTGAGGTGGACGACTGGGAGGACATGGCGCTCGGTCCCTGCGGGCGGGACACCTGTCTCTACCTGGCCGACACCGGTGACAACCGCGAGCGCCGGCGCAGCGTGCGCATCCATCGGCTGCCGGAGCCCGACCCGGCCCGCGCGCGCGCCGGCGCCACCGCCCGGCCCGAAGCCCTCCAGGTGCGCTACCCCGACGGGCCGCACGACGTCGAGGCGATGTGGGTCGATCCGAACGGCGACGTGCAACTGGTCACCAAGGGCCGGCGCAACCCGATCCGCCAGTTCCGGGTACCGGCGAGCGCCTGGACAACCGGGCGGGCGGTCGCCCAGCCGATGGCAATCGTGCCGATCGAGGCCAGCCGGCGCCTCGATCGATTCGTCACCGGCGCGGGGATCTCGCCCGATGGGCGCCTGGTGGCGATCCGCACGTATGGGGAGATCTACTTCTTCGAGCGGGGCCGGAACGGGGCGCTCACCCTTCCGGCGGTCCCTCTGGCCTGCAACCTTGGCGGGATCGACATCCAGGGCGAGGGCGTCAGCTGGATCGACGCAGAGCGGCTGGTCCTCACCAGCGAGCGCGCCATCCGCCCCAGCGGAACGGTAGCCGTGGTCCGATGCTCCTTGCCGCCAGCTCCATCCCCAGCCGCCGCGGCGCGAAACCGGTGAGCGGACCCGGCCGTACGGCGGCGCACCCCCATCCCATGAGACCCAACATATTCCGGCGCCTTCCGTACGCGCTGCCGCTCCTGTTCTGCACCGCGCTCAGCGTCCCCGCCCAGACCCGGCCGGCTGCATTCGCCCCGGCCGCCGCGCGGGTGAGCGCCCGGACACTCCAGGCTCACCTGGGCTTCCTCGCTGACGACGCGCTCGAGGGGCGGACGACCGGATCGCGCGGAGCGGCGGTTGCCGCGCACTACATTGCCGCCCAGTTCCGCCGTCTCGGACTCGAGCCGGCCGGCGACAGCGGCAGCTACTTTCACACGATCCCCCTCGCCTCGAGGCGCGCGGAGCCGCGGCTTCAGGCATCGGGCGAAGGCGCGGGCGAGCTCGGCTGGCTGGACGACTACGTGCTGGTGCCGCGGCTGGCGGATTCGGTCGGTACCGCCGCGGGTGACGTGGTGTTCGCCGGTTATGGCATCGTGTCGCCCTCCCGCAAGTGGGACGACTACAAGGGCGCCGACGTGCGGGGCAAGGTCGTGCTCGTGCTTCCGGGAGACCCCGACTCGACGATCTTCGACCGGCGCATGGGGCGCCCCTGGAATTCCATCCGGGAGAAGGTCGAGGTCGCGGTCCGGCGGGGCGCCGCCGGCCTGCTCGTCCTTCAGCGGCCCGAGTCGCCGGCGTGGGACGTCCTCCGGACTCTGGGGCAGGAGCGGCTCGGGCTGGTGTACCAGGACGGGCTCGCCTACTGGGGATGGGTGCGCGACAGCGCTGCCGCGCGGCTCATCGCGCGGGCGGGGCGAAGCCTGACCGACCTGGCCGCCGACGCGCGCCGGCGCGAGTTCACGCCGGTGGCGCTGCCGCTCCGACTCGACGCGACCCTCCGGGTGAGCTCGCGCACGGTGCCGGCGGTCAACGTGCTCGCGAAGCTGCCGGGACGCGGGCCCCGCGCTGGTGAGTCGATCGTCCTCGGCGCGCACTACGACCACGAGGGAATCGGGCGCCCGGAGAACGGTGACTCGATCTACAACGGCGCGGAAGACAACGCGTCGGGCACCGCGGCCATGCTCGGTGCCGCCGAGGCCCTCGCGCGGAGTCGTGCGCGCCCGCCGCGCACCCTCGTGTTCGCCGCCTTCATCGGCGAGGAGGAAGGGCTGCTCGGCTCCGAGGCGCTCGTGCTCGCCCCGCCCGCGGCCCTCGGACAGGTGGTGGGGATGGTGAACGCGGATTACCTGAACCTGTACGGCCGGACCCGCGACATCGGCACCCTGGGCAGCGACCTGTCCACGCTGGGCGACGCGCTCGCGGCCGCCGCGAAGGCCGAGAACCTCTCCGTGCGGGTGGATCCGGACGACGTGGCCCGCATGCGGTTCTTTCGGTCCGACAACTATCCATTCGCCCGGGCGGGCATCCCGGCCATCCGCATCGTGAACGGCGTGGATTACGTGGGGCGGCCGGCGCCATGGGGCCGGGAGCAGCGCGAGCTCTACTGGAACGAGCGCTACCACCGGCCCGACGATCAGCTCGCGGACTGGATGTCGGTCGAAGGGCTCGCCCAGCAGTCCCGGGTGGTGGTCCGCATGCTGCTCGCGCTGGCCAATGCGAGCCGCGCACCGGCGTGGGTGGCGGGGGTGGACTTCGAGGTGAGAGGTGAGAGGTGAGAGGTGAGAGGTGGAGGGGCGGCGATCATTCTTCAGTCGGGAGGTTCCGCGTGCGCACAATCCGTGGACTCGCGTGGGGTGTGTTGCTCCCTCTCACCTCTCACCTCTCACCCCTCAACGCGCAGTCTTCCGCGGCCGCAGTAGCCCAGGCGGTCGAGGCCGACGTAATCGGCGCGCACCTGGCGCTCCTGGCCGACGACGCGCTCGAGGGGCGCGGCACCGGTCAGCGCGGGGGCGAGCTCGCCGCCAAGTATCTCGCCGGCCAGTTCGCCCGGCTGGGCCTCGAGCCGGCGGGTGACGACAGCACGTACTACCAGCGCATCCCGTTGGTCGGCCACACCGCGGCGCCCACGCTGCGCGTGGGCGGCGATTCGATCGAGCCGGTCACCGATTTCGTCGCGTACGTGGCGGGTCGCGATTCGGCGGCCGCTGTCAGCGGCGAGCCGGTGTTCGTCGGCTACGGCATCGTGGCGCCGGAACAGCAATGGGACGACTACGCCGGCGTGGACGTGCGCGGCAAGATCGTGCTGGCGCTGGCCGGCACGCCGGCCGATCAGGATTCGACGCTGTTCAAGGGGGCCCGCGGTGATTACGGGTTCCGCCTGTACAAGGTGAACGAGGCGACACGGCGGGGGGCGGCCGCCGCGTTCGTGATCTATCACGCGGACGCCGTCCCCGTGCCCTGGGCGTCCCTCGCCCAGTCGTGGGCGGGGGAACAAGTGCAGCTCGATCGTCCGGCGGAGGGCGGCTTGCTCAGGATCGGCGGCTGGCTCAACGAGCCGGCCGCCCGCCGGCTAGTCGAGCGCGGGCGGGCCGACTTCGCGGCGCTGGTGGCGGCGGCCGGCCGGCCGGGGTTTCGTGCCGTCACCCTGCCGGTTCGGCTCCAGTCGACAGTCACCGCGCGCATCCGCACCATCCCGGCGGTGAACGTGGTCGGGCGGCTGCCCGGTCGCGGGCGCCTGGCCGATGAAGCCGTCGTGTTGGGCGCGCACTACGACCATCTCGGCATCGGGGCGCCGGTCGCCGGCGACTCGATCTACAACGGCGCGCTCGACAACGCGAGCGGCACTGCCGGGATGCTCGCCGTCGCCGAAGCGTTTGTGCGCAGCGGCGCCCGGCCGTCCCGGTCGGTGCTGTTCGTCGGATTCGGGGCGGAAGAAAACGGACTGCTCGGCTCCGAGGTGTTCGTGGCGCGGCCGCCCCTGCCGCTGCCGCGCATGGCGGCGATGATCAACCTCGACGCGGTAGCGCTGATCGGCGAATCACGCGACCTCGCCGCGCTCGGCGCGGACCAGTCCTCGCTGGGGAAGCTGTTCCGCGCGGCGGCAGCAGCCGAGGGGTTCCGGCTCACCCCGGTGGACGCGCCCGTGCTCGTGGAGGCGGAACAGCAGGACTTCTTCAACCGCTCCGACCAAGCGCCCTTCGCGCGGGCCGGAGTTCCGTCGCTTTTCCTGTACGGCGCGCCGCACGACTTCGTCGGCCGGCCGGCGGGGTGGGGCAAGGATCAGCTCGACCAGTATCTCCAGCGTCACTACCATCAGCCCTCGGACGAGCTCGGCCTCGGGCTCGACGCCAGGTTCGGCGTGCGCCCGCTCAGGGTGGTGGCTCGTACCCTGCTCGCGGCAGCCGATCTGCCGGCGCAGCCGACATGGGCGAAGGCGTCGCCGTACCACGAGGCCGGCGAACGCAGGGTGAGCGGGGCCGCGAAGTAGAACTGCTTTTCACGGAGATTCACCTGTGCGACATCTGATCGCAGCTGCTCTCGGAGTGCTGGCCCTTTCCGTGGCACCTCTCGCGGCCCAGCAGAGCGCGGCGACCCGCGTGGCGAGGGCCGTGGACGCCGACGTGCTGCGCGGGCACCTCGTCTTTCTCGCCGATGACGCCCTCGAGGGGCGGGCGCCGGGAACCCGCGGCGGCGATCTCGCCGCCAAGTACATCGCGGCGCAGTTCGCGCGCCTCGGGCTGATCCCGGCCGGTGATGACAGCAGCTACCTGCACCGCGTGCCCATCATCTCGCTCGATCCGGCGCCGCAGGCCTCGATCGTCACCGGCGGGAACGAGTGGCGGCTCGACTACAAGCAGGACTACGTGATGTGGTCGATGCACGACGACTCCGTGGTCAGCACCGGCGGCGACCTCGTGTTCGCCGGCTATGGCATCGTGGCGCCCGAGTACGGCTGGAACGATTATGAGGGCGCGGACGTGAAGGGCAAGGTCGTCGTGGTGCTGGTGAACACGCCGGGGATCCGGGATTCCACGCTGTTCCGCGGCAAGTACATGACCTACTACGGGCGCTGGACCTACAAGCTCGAAGAGGCCGAGCGGCAGGGTGCGGCGGGCGTTCTGCTGGTGCACACGCCGGAGAGCGCCACGTACGGCTGGGCGACCGTCACGGGCTCGTGGACCGGTCCTCAGACGCGCGTGGCCCGCAAGTCGGGCCCGCTCGCGGTGGCGGGATGGCTCAGTGAGGCCGCGTCCGACCGGCTGCTCCAGCCTCAGGGCGGACTCGCCAAGCTCGCCGGCGACGCGGCCATCAAGGGCTTCCGCGCGGTCCCGCTCGCCGCCCGGCTGGGCGCCACCGTGCGGAGCAACATCGAGCACGCGGAGACCTACAACGTCCTCGGCCAGCGCCCCGGACGCGGCCCGCGCGCGCGCGAGGTGGTCATGATCGGCGCGCACTACGACCACCTCGGCTACGGCCCGGCCGTGAATGGCGATTCGCTCTACAACGGCGCGGAGGACAACGCGTCCGGCACCGCCGCACTGCTCGCAGCGGCGGAGGCGTTCAACCGGAGCGGAGTCACCACGGGGCGCTCCATCCTGTTCATGGGCTTCGCGGCCGAGGAGTCGGGACTGCTCGGTTCGACCGCCTACGCGGCCCGGCCCTCGGTACCGCTCGCCCGGATCGCCGCGGTGCTCAACATGGACGTGATGAACCTGTACGGGCGCACCCGCGACATCGCCGCACTCGGCGTGGACCAGTCTTCGCTTGGCCGGATGTTTACCGCCGCGGCGGCGGCCGAGGGTCTCCGGGTCACCGTCAACGAGGATGCACTGATCCGCGGATCGTTCTTCCGGTCGGACCATTTCCCCCTCGCGCGGGTGGGTGTGCCGGCGCTGTCGCTCGAGAGCGGCGGCGATTTCATCGGCAAGCCCAAGGGATGGGGGGAGGAGCAGAAGAAGGAGTACACCGACAAGCGGTACCACCAGCCGGACGACGAGCTGCTTCAGTGGTTCACGTATGACGGTACCCTGCAACAACTTCGGGTCGTGCTCCGGACTGCGGTGGCCGCAGCGGACAGCCGGCGCCAGCCGGTATGGTCGGCTGGATCGGAGTTCCGTGAAGCGGGCGAGAAGCGGGTGAGGTGACGGCTATCGGTTATCCGCTATCCGCTATCCGCTATCCGCTATCCGCTATCCGCTGACCGACGACCGATAGCCGATGTCCGCCGGTCCTACCACATCTCCAATGGGCGTGGTATCTTGCCGCCGTTTTGGCCCCGGCTCACGTGTCCCGCGCCCCGGAGCTTCTCTGGAACTCGCATCCCAGCATCGAATTCCCCTCTCGTGGCTGATTCAGCACGGAGGGGAGACGATTTGCTTCCGCACCCTCCGGGAGCTGGCTCCGGAAGGCTACGCACTGCCCGAGGCGGTGGCGACGGCCCATGCCGCCGTGCCGGGGTCGAAGGCGGCGCTCGCCGTCGCCAAGAAGCAGAAGGATTCGGGGGTGTGGGCCGGGAACCTCCTGGGCCTCGCCCCGTCGGCTGCGCAGGGCATCAAGGACATCGGGACCATCGCGCAGTACCGGCGGCTGCTGGAGCTGGCCTGGCCGCGCGACGGACGGCCGTTCAAGCTGGCCGATCGCGTGCTGTTCCGTCTTCTCACGCGGGACGAGAACCCCGCCCTGCTGTTCGAATTCCAGAAGCTGGTGGCGGCCGAGCCGGCGGCGGAGGAGTGGATCCGCGGGCTCATTCGGGAGGCGGCGTCGGCGGCGCTCGCCGAGGCGGGTCACGAGGAGGACCCCCGCATCCGGGGCGCCGGCCACCGGATCGCGACGGCCATCTCCCATTTTCTCCGAAGCCCCCTCTCCGAGAAACCGTTCGTAAAGTCGGGCGCCAACCTGGTGCTCCACGCCGCCGCCCACCCGCCGAGCTGGTACTCGGTGGCGATGCTCGCCGCGATGCCGAGCCTGCGGCGGGAGCGGGCAGGATTCACGGAACGGCTCGGCCACTATCTCGCGCAGCCCGCGCCGAAGAAGACGTTCGCGGTGCAGCTGGGCCGGAGGATGCTCAAGCCTACGCATCTGCTGCTCGGCGATCCCATCGAGGCCGACAGCAAGGGCACAGCCAGGGACCTGCCGCTCGCGCTGCACTACATCGAGCTCCTGGCGCGGATCGGCGCGCTCCATACAGCCCCCGTGGCCACCAAGGTGCTCGCCCGGTTGATGCGCGATTGCGACGACCAGGGTGTTTGGGCGCCGAGGGGCCTCCGCTCGCAGCCCAAGCCGCTGAATCCGATCACGCGGCACTATTACCCGCTGCTTCCGGATCCCAAGACGGTGGAAGGACGCGTGGCTGACGTGACGTTCAGGCTGGGGTTGATAGCGAAGGCGTTGGGGTGGAGCCTGGAGTACGTGTGAGGGGTATCGGTCGTCGGTCGTCGGCTATCGGTCAGCGGATAGCGGATAGCGGATAGCGGATAGCGGATAGCGGATAGCGGATAGCCTTGCAGTAGTATATCGTGCTACCTCCATGCCCGTTATTGACCTCACGCCATTCGGCTTCACGCCGACCGAAAGCCTCGTCTACGAAGTCCTGCTTCGCAGCGGGCCGGGCACGGGCTATGGGATCGCGCGGGCGGCGGGTCTCGCCCGGGCAAACGTCTACGGCGCGCTGGAGGGGCTGGTGGCCAAAGGGGCGGCCCGCTCCGACGGTGCCCGCCCGAAGCGGTACGCACCCGAGGATACCGCGGCCGTGCTCGCCCGGATCGCGACGGCGCAGGGGGAGGCGCTTGACCGGCTGAGCGCCGAGCTCGAGACGCTGGCCGTGCCGGGAACGCCGAGCGTTGTGGAGGTGGAGTCGCCCCGGGCGGTGCTGCAGCTCATCTCACGGGACGCGGCACGCGCGACGATCAGCGTCGCGCTGCTCGCCCCACCGGAGGCCTACCCGCTGCTGGCGCCGGCGCTCCGGCGGCCGGCGGGCGCCGGGGTGCCGCTTCGGCTCCTCTCCACGGCGCCGGTTTCGCTGGACTTCGCGACCGTCTCTGAGATCAGCTTTGGCCTGCCCTGGCCCGGCGCCCCGCTCATCTCGGTAGTGGACGATCGCACCGCTGTACTCGCTGCCCGGCAGGGCAACGACGTGCGGGGGCATTGGAGTACGTCGCCGGTGCTCGTCGCAGCCGCTCGGGCCGCATTGGACCACTTTGGAAGCGGCCGCGAATAGCCGCGAATCAACGCCAATAGTGATCCGATTCGCTACGCCCGGATGGCGGCGCCGATCACTCCCGGCACCTTCATCCAGCTCGCCTTCTCCTCCATCGCACTCATCCGCCGCATGACGGTGTGCGCGGTGCGGTGCGTCGGGAAGTACGCCGGCTTGGGCATCATCGTGATCGGGTGCCTGAGCACCGCCTTCTCGATGCCTTCGAGCATCGGCGTGTTGTGGACCCAGCCGGTGCCGCTCTGGATGTCGGCGGGGGTCGAGCTCGGATGCGCGCCCCACGGCGGGCTGGCGAACGCGAACACGTAGCCCGCCCAGGCGTTTACGCCGACGGACCCGTACCTGAGATCCACGATGGCGCGCTCGATCGCCTGCCCGAGCGTGGGATCCTTGGCCGCGGACGGATGCACGACCAGCCCCGCCGACAGCGTGCCCCAGAGCCGCTCGTTGGCGAAGCGCACGGCCTCGCCCAGGAACTCCACCGGATCACCGCTGCCGAGCTGGGTCTCGTAGAGGACCGGGCAGAACGACTCGGTGCGGAATCCGGGCTCATGCCCATCGGCATCCACGTCGGTGACCAGCACGAAGGGGAGCGAGCGCTCGGTCATCCGGCCGATCGTGCGGGCGCCCCGGCGATCGGCGGCGAACGTTTCCCACCGGTCTTTCGCGCCCGGATAGTAGGCCGCGCGCTCGCCGGCCGCAGTGAGAGCCCCCTCGAGCGCCCGGAGGAACGCGTCCCGCTGCGGCCAGCCGCGCGGCGTGATCACCACCTTGCTGGCGTTGCAGCTGAACGAAGCGTTATAGGTGAGTGCGGCCGCCACGTCCTCGGCCTGGTAGGCAAGCTCTCTGTCCCCGTAGCGCCCCGGCGCCACGATCACCGGCGACACGTTGCCCAGCTCGGCGACCACCGGCTTGCCGATCAGGCGGCGGTTCTGCGCCTTGCGCGCGTCGCGCTCGGGTCCGGGCGGACCCCACACCAAGGCATCATAGGTGCGATCCGACCCGGTGAGATGGATCTCGTCAACGCCGTCGTGACGCGCCAGGTACGCACCCTCCTCGGCGCCGCCGTACACCACCGCTAGAAAGTGCTGGCGGATGGCCTCGGCGAACGCCCGCTCGAGGAAGGGTCCGAGATACGCGTTCACCGGGTTCATCTTGAGGATGCACGCGGCACCCTCGTTGAACATCTTCGTGATCACGTCCATGGACGGGATGCCGTTGATGTTGCCGCCGCCAAGGACGAGTGCCACGCGACCCGCGTGATCCGGCCGCTTGTAGAAGCGCGCCCGCTCGGTCTCGACCTGCGCCGGCTCGACGCGGCGCTGGAAATGGACTTCGACGCTGACGCCCTTGAAGAGCACGCCGTCGACGGGACCCGCCGGGAACACCCGCGCGGCGAGCCGGCCATCCAGGGTCCGCCGCACCGGTCCGATGGGGGTGTTGCCCTTGTGCTGGATGGCGAGCAGCGCCTCCCGGACCAGTCTGAGGTGTCGCACCACAAACCAGGGTGCGCCCCATTCTTCGCCCTCCCGGGCCGAGCCGGCCGGGATTCCCTTGGCCTCGCAGGCGGCGCGCACGCTGTCGGCGGCCACGGCGAGATAGCCCGCCTGCATCGCGCCGGCGAGCGCGATCCGCTCGTCCAGGGTGAGCCGTGCGAACCGCCGCGCGCCTTCCCGCAGCCGGGTCACGATCTCGTCCAGCCGGATGTGGCTGGTTGGAGGCGGGGCGGACATGATCCGGGCAGTGACACCGGAAGCCATTGTGGCCTGATCGGGCATGAGAACCTCCTGAGCGGCGTGAGTCGGTTGGCTGATGAGACGGACCGACAACTGCGCTTTCCCGGGTTGCCGGTGCCACCCGCGACATCTACGTTAGCGCCGGTCCCTCAGACGGCAATCAGATCCCCCTCAGATCGCGGCGTTCCATTGCGAGCCACAAGCGACTATTCGGTCTCGATGGGGGTCGCAACCGCCGCCGCCCTGGTCGTGGCGCTGCCGTCCGTTGCCGCGCTCTCCGGGCTCTACCGCGCCCTCCACGGACCGGGCAGCATAGGCCGGGCGCTGGACGCGTTCTTTCAGCAGCCCGGGATCTGGGTGACCGCACTGGTGTTCGGCACTGTGTTGCACGAGCTGATACATGGCGTGGCGTGGGCGGCGGCGGCGCGGCAGCCGCTCGGAATCATCCGGTTCGGCATGAACTGGAAGGCCCTGGCGCCGCATGCGCAGTGTACGGTTCCGCTCCCGGCGTCGGTGTACCGGCTCGGCGCGGCCGCACCGGGGCTCGCGCTCGGAGTGCTGCCGGGACTCGCGGGAGCGCTAACCGCGGAAGGCGTGGTCGCAGCGTTCGGCTGGATCATGACGCTGGCTGCGGGTGGAGACATGGTGGTCCTGTGGCTCATCCGGAGCCTGCCGGGTCACGTATTGGTGCAGGATCATCCCACGCGGGCGGGGTGCGTGGCCGTCGGAGCTCACAACCCGGGAGGTGAGACGTGAACGGATGTCGGACCGCATCGCTGGGAATGGTCGCGGCGTGGGCACTTGGAAGTTCGTCAGCGCTCACCGCCCAGCGGCCGGATAGCGGCGCGGCCCCCAGCATCGAAGCGAAGACCGCCGGACTCACCCGCGCCGACGGGTTCGTGCCGTTTTACCTCGAGCCCAGGAGCGGGCAGCTCTGGCTCGAGCTGCCGAAGAACGGCGCCCGCACGCTCGTCTGCGCCTCGCTCGCGACCGGCCTTGGCTCCAACCCCGTGGGATTGGACCGCGGCGCGAGCGGCAACTGCTGGGTGGCTCGAACCGAGCCCGCCACACGCTCGGCATGGCGCACAACTACATCGCCTCGACCTACGACCGCGGCTCGGTGATGGACTATCCCGCGCCCCGGGTGGCCGTGGACCGGAACGGACGGATCGATCTGAGCGACGTGTACGCGGTGGGGCCGGGCGCGTTCGACGTCCTCGGGTCCGCTGGGGCTACGGCATCTTCCCGCCGGAGCACGAGCGCGACTCGCTCGACGCGATCGTCCGCGAGGGACTGGCCAAGGGGCTTCTGTTCCTGAGCGATGAAGATGCCCGGCCGGCATCGGCGAGCGATCCGCGGGTGAACTTGTGGGACGATGGCGCCGGACCCGAGGAGTTCCTCACCCGGCAGATGGCGGTGCGGCGTGCCGCGATGCGGACGTTCGGCCTCGGGAACCTCACGTCGGGCGATCCGGTGGCCACGCTCCAGGAGCGGTTCGCGCGGCTCTACTTCTTTCACCGGTTCGCGGTGAATGCGGTGGCCAAGACGATCGGTGGCGTCGAGTATCACCATGCCCTGGCCGGTGACGGCCAGCAGGCAACCCGGCAAGTCCCCGGCACGCGGCAGCGGGCCGCGCTCAGCCAGCTGCTCGGCGCCCTCGCACCGGCGGAGCTCGCCATCCCGGACACTATCCTGACGTTGCTCGGTCCCCGGCCATTCGGCTACGAGGCGAATGCGGAGCAGTTCGGCTCGCGCACCGGCGCGGTGTTCGACGAGATGGGCGCCGCGGGCACGCTGGCGCTGATGGTGCTCGATCCACTGCTCCAGCGGGAGCGGCTGGCGCGGGTGGCCCAACAGTCAGCCCGGGATCCGTCCGGGTTGAGCCTGTCGGAGCTGTTCGGGACCGTGGAGCGGAACGTGTGGGATCCGGGGCCGGAGCGCCGGTCGAGGGATGCCGCGATCCGGCGCGCCGTGCAGCAGGCGTTCGCGGGCCGGCTCATCGGGCTCGCCGCCGATACCGCAGCCGCCCCGGACGTGCGGGCAATGGCGCGGCAGATCCAGCGCTGGCGGGAGGAGCGGGAGGTCCCGACCCCATCAGCTCTCCCCGCGCCTCCCGGCGATCCCTTCGGTGCGAGTGACGAATAACTAGTGCCTGAACCCCGCGGACAACGGGACCACGTCCCGCGGGTTCTTCTCGTCCCCGAAGAGCAGCCGTCCCTCGCGGAACGTCGCTCCCCGGAGCGTGAGCGCCAGGACCTCGCCCAGCTCGCCCACGAGGTGCACTTCGAGTTTGTCGCGTACTTCCTTGGGCAGATCCTCGAGATCGGCCTCGTTGTCCCGGGGCAGGATGACGCGGGTGATGCCGGCCCGAACGGCGCCGAGCACCTTCTCCTTGACACCGCCGATCGGGAGCACCCGGCCGCGCAGCGTGATCTCGCCGGTCATGGCGATGTCGTGCGCCACCGCGCGCCCGCTCATCGCCGAGACGATTGCCGAGGCCATCGTCACACCCGCCGAGGGACCATCCTTGGGGATGGCACCCGCCGGCACGTGGATATGGATGTCGCGGTCGAACATCTCGTCCGGCACCTGGAGCGCGGCCGCGTGTGAGCGCGCGTAGGTCCACGCCGCCCGGGCCGACTCCTTCATCACATCGCCCAGCTGGCCGGTGAGCATGAGCTCGCCCTTCCCCCGCATGGTGCTGGCCTCGACGAACATGATGTCGCCGCCGGTCGGTGTGTAGTACATCCCGGTCGCGACGCCCACCTGATCCTCGCGGGCCGCCTTCTCCGGATGCACCTTGGGCCGCCCGAGCAGGTCGTCCACCATCGCGCGGTCCACCGTGACCTGCTCCACTTCCCGCGCGGCGATCCGGCGGGCCACCTTGCGGGCGAGCCGCCCGATCTCCCGTTCGAGCTGGCGGACGCCGGACTCGCGGGTGTAGCCGGTGATCACCTCCGACAACGCCTCATCGGTGATCGTGATCTGCTCGCGCGTGAGTCCGTTCTCCAGGAGCTGGCGCGGGATCAGGTACTGCCGCGCGATGGCCTGCTTCTCCCGCTCGGTGTACCCGGCGAAGTCCACCACCTCCATCCGGTCGAGCAGCGGACCCGGAATGTTCTGGATGAAGTTGGCGGTGCAGATGAACAGTACTTCGCTCAGGTCGAACGGCACCCCGAGGTAGTGGTCCACGAACGAGTCGTTCTGGGCCGGATCGAGCACCTCGAGCAGCGCGCTCGCCGGATCGCCCTGGAACGAGACGCCCAACTTGTCCACCTCGTCGAGCAGGAACACCGGATTCTTGGTGCCGGCCTGCTTCATCCCCTGGATGATCCGGCCGGGCATCGCCCCGACGTAGGTGCGCCGGTGGCCGCGGATGTCGGCTTCGTCGCGGGCGCCGCCCAGCGAGATCCGCACGTACTTCCGCCCCATCGCCCGCGCGATCGACTTGGCGATCGACGTCTTGCCGACGCCGGGCGGTCCCACGAACAGCAGGATCGGGCCCTTGGCCTGCTTGTCGTCCTCGTTGCCGGGCGCGGGCTTGTTGGGCTCGGGCACCGTCGCCGTCGCCGCCGGGGATGGACTGATGGGCTGCTGGTCCGATGGACCGATGGACTGATGGTCAGATGGGCTACTGGACTCCGCGTCCGTGCCGGGAGCCGGCGCTGCCGCGGAACCGCCGTCCATCCGTCCATCCGACCCTCGGGCCATCTCGCGGAGCTGCCGCACCGCCAGGAACTCCAGCACTCGGTCCTTCACGTCGCCCAGGGCGTAGTGATCCTCCTCGAGGATCTGTTCCGCCTGGGGGAGATCGAGATGATCCTCGGTCCGCAGGTTCCATGGCAGCTCCGCGATATTCTCGAGGAACGTGCGGATGACCTGCGACTCCATGCTCTCCCGGCCGATCCGGGACAAGCGGCCCAGCTCGCGATCGACTTCCTTCCGGACGTCGGGCGGGAGCTCGAGCTGCTCGAGCTTCTCCTTCAGCTCGTCGACCTCTCCGGCCTCGTCATCCTCGCCGAGCTCCTTCCGGATCTGCTTGAGCTGCTCGCGCAGGAACATCTCGCGCTGCCGCTCGCCCAGCTCCTCCTGGACCTGCGACTTGATGTCCTCCTGCGCGTCCAGCATGCTGACCTGCCGCTGGACGTGCACCAGCACCCGGCGGAGCCGCTCCTCGACCGACAAGGTCTCCAGCAGCGCCTGCCGCTGCTGCGGCGTGATGTCGATGTACCCGGCGACGAGATCGGCGAACTGCCCGGGCTCGTTGACCCCGGCCAGCACCTGCTGCACCACATCCTCGGGCAGGCCCGACTTCTGGCCGAGCTCGCCCGCGCGCAGTCGGGCCTCGCGGTGCAGCCCGAGGAAGGCTGGATCCTCGGCATTGAGCGGCAGCATTTCCTCGGCCTCGCGCACGATGGCCTGGAGGTAGCCGTCGCGCTCCGAATAGTGGATGGCGATCCCGCGCCGCTCGCCGTGCAGGAGCAGCTGCACGCCCGACAGGCCGCGCTGCATCTGGCCAATGCGCGCGACCGTCCCGACCGTGTAGAGCACCTCCGGGTTGACGTTGTCGACGTTCTGGCGCTGGGACACGGCAAACACCAGCCGTTCCGGCGTCTTGAGAGCGGCTTCGATGGCGCGCAGGGTGGCTGGCCGTCCGGCGCCGATCGGCGCGGTGACGCCGGGGAACAGCACCACCTCACGAAGCGGCAGGACAGGCAGGGTCAGGCGTTCAGTCATTGGGTCGAAAGCTCCTTGCTCGCACCCGGCGGAGACACCCGGTCTCCGCCGAGCACGGATGACAGACTGCATTGCGAATCGGACCACCAGGTGCACCCAACGTGCCACCAACTGATCCGGATCGCTCTTGCAACCAAACAGCTTACGAGCGCGTACCGTTCCCTGATCCGCCGACCCGGTGGTCGATTTGTCGGACGGGGCTCGCGTCGGCTGCCAGTATGGCGTGGAGGCCGATCGGCGGCTGCGCCGGTTGCCGGAGCGGTTCCGCGCGCGCAGATTCCCTGCCGACCCATCGGGAACCCCGCCCGGTCCCTTCCGATCAATGTCCGGTGACTGCGTCGTCGAACCCGTGAGGCAGCACACGCGATGAGCGACCCGAACGACCGACCTCTGGCTGCCCGGCTCGGCGATGCGCTGAGCCGCGACTACACGCTGGAAGGGGAGATTGGCCGGGGCGGGATGGGCGTGGTGTACCGCGCGCGGGACGAGCGGCTTCAGCGGCGGGTCGCCATCAAGGTGCTCCCGCCCGAGCTCGCGTTCCAGCGGGATATCCGCGAGCGGTTCACCCGCGAGGCGCAGACCGCCGCGCGCCTCTCCCATCCGCACATCGTGCCGATCCATACTGTCGGTGAGGGCGGCGGTCTCGTCTACTTCGTCATGGGGTACGTGGACGGTGAATCCGTGGCCGGACGGCTCAAACGGCGCGGGCGCCTCCCATCCGACGAAGTGCGGCGGATCATGGCCGAGACCGCCGACGCGCTCAGCGCCGCCCACGGGGTCGGGGTGATCCACCGCGACATCAAGCCGGACAACATCCTGCTGGAGGGGAGCCGGGGTCGGGTCATGGTGACCGACTTCGGCATCGCGAAGGCTCTCTCGAGCGCTTCGGGCGCCACGCTCACCGGCGCAGGGGTGGCCATCGGCACGCCCTCGTTCATGAGCCCGGAGCAGGCGGCCGGCGAACGGGAGATTGACGGCCGGAGCGATCTCTACAGCCTGGGAATCGTCGGCTACCAGATGCTCACGGGTGAGCTGCCGTTCAGCGCGCCGACGGTCGCGGGGATTCTGATGAAGCAGATCACGGAAGTGGCACCCGACGTCCGCTCGCTCCGGCTCGACGTACCGGAGGACCTGGCGCTGGCGGTGAGTCGCTGCCTCGAGAAGGATCCCCAGAATCGGTGGCCCACGGCCGACGGGCTCCGCCGCGCGCTGGAGACCCGGACGGTCAGCGGCTATCAGCCGACGGGGTTGGCATTCAAGGCGGGCAGGCGGGCAGAGGGCCAGCTGGCCAGATGGCCGGATGGTCAGCGAACCCGCCCACCGCGGCCGCGTGACTCACACACGGCGCCGCCAGTACCGCCAGTACCAGCGCGTGGGGGCGCCCCACGGCCCCGGCCATCCGGCCATCGGCCCATCCGACCATCCGACGACACACCCCTTCCGCAGACCGGCGAGCCCGAGGTCATCATCCGCACGCGCGCGGTGTTCGCCAAGTGGGCAGCGACATCGCTGGGCTGCTTCGGAATCAACCTCGCCACCGGGATCGAGAGCCCCTGGTTCCTGTTCCCGACGTTCGGCATGGGGATCGGGCTGCTCAGGAGCTACGGCAAGGTCTGGCAGGCGGGCTACAGCTGGCGGGACGTGCTCACGCGACCGCCCGCCCCGGACGCGCTCGAGACCACCACGATGATCAAGGGCGGCAAGCTCCCCCGGCAGCTGCCGCCGCCCCGCGCGGACGAGTATGGCGCGGAGCTCCCCACCGTGCTCCAGGCCCATGGCGACCGGGTGGCGATCTACAAGCTGCTCGACCGGCTGCCGCCGTCGGAGCGGCAGCTTCTCCCCGAGATCGCCCCCACGGTAGACGGGCTCTACAACCGGGCCTGCGACCTCGCCCGCACACTGCACGCGATGGACAGCAACTTCAGCGGGAGCGGGCTCGAGCAGATCGAGGAGCGGCTCGCCGCCCTGCGGCGCGAGCCCGACGACGCCGAGCGCGGCCGGCGGCTCGCGCTGCTGGAGAAGCAGCGACAGACGATCGTGGACCTGCAGGGACGGCGCTCACAGGTCGCGGGCCACCTGGAATCGTGCGTGCTCGCGATGCAGAACGTGCGGTTCGACCTCCTCCGGCTCCGTTCGGCCGGCGTGGCGGCCGTGTTGGGCGACCTCACGAACGCGACCCAGCAGGCCAAGGCGCTCTCCCGGGATGTGGACCACGCGATCGCGGCCGCGGCAGAGATTCGCGAAGTCATGCGCCCCTGAGCAGTGCGGCGGACGTTCGGGTTGACACGCCGTGCACCGAGCCCTAGCTATGCAGTGTCCTTTGACGTGAAGGGGGGACGAGGGTCGGACGCTCGGCGCAGGGCCCCGAAGAGCGGCCACCCGCCCATGAACATCCTGGGGGACGTACTTCCGACATTCGATTGATTGTCAGCTCGACAAGAGCAAGAGCGGCCCGAACGCCGCTACTGCGGGGCGCCTCTCACAGACCAGAGGGCGCCCCTTTCATTTCTTCTCGTCGACGCACTCCGCGCCGATCCGTCGCACCTCCCGCGCCAGCAGGTCGAAGTCCTCCCGCCGGCTCCGATGGTTGGTGATGGCCACGCGCAACCCGTAGCGGCCGCCGAGTAACGCGTTCGACGGCACCGCGATCCCGCTCTCGTGCAACCGGAGCAGCAGCTCCTGGTTGAGCGCGTCGAGCGCCGCGTCGTCGAGTCCGGGCCGGAGCCAGCGGAAGCACACGATGTTGAGGGCGACCGGCGCCATCAGCTCCAGATCCGGCGCGGCGCGCACCAGCTGGGCGAGATAGCGCGCCTGCTCGATGTTCTGCCGCACCAGCCGGGCATAGCGGTCGATGCCGTGCTCCTTGAGCGACATCCACACCTTGAGGGCCCGAAACCCCCGCGAGAGTTGCACGCCGTACTCGCTCAGCCAGAGGTCGCCGCCGGCCACTCCGCGGGTAGACCGCGCGAGGTAGTCGGGAAAGATCGAGAACGTGCGCCGGTGGGCCTCCGCGTCCCGCACGAGCACGCAGCCGGCCTCGAACGGCATGTACATCCACTTGTGGAGGTCGAAGGCCACCGAATCCGCGCGCGCCATCGCCCGGGTGCGCTCGACGTACTCGGGCACCAGCGCGGCCAGCGCCCCGAAGGCGCCGTCCACGTGGAACCAGATTCGTTCGGCGGCGCACAGGTCGGCCAGGGCATCGAGGTCGTCGATCGCCCCGGTGTTCACCGTGCCGAGATTGCCGATCACGCACACCGGAATGGCCCCGCGTGCGCGGTCCTCCCGCACCATGCCCGCGAGCGCGGCGACGTCCACGCGAAACTCCGGGTCCACCGGCGCGAGGCGGAGCGCCTCGCTGCCGAGACCGAGAAGCTCGACTGCCTTCTGTACGGAGCTGTGCGATTCGCGGGAGCCGTACACCGTGAGCGGGCCCGCGGCCGCACGCACGCCGCCCCGGCGGACGTCCACGCCGGCGCAGGCGTGCCGGGCCACCGCGAGCCCGACGAGATTGGCCATGGACCCACCGCTCACCAGGAGTCCGCTCGCGCCCATCGGGTAGCCGAGCATCTCCTTGCACCAGTCGAGCACCTGGGCCTCGACGTGGTTCGGCGCGTGCTCACCACCGCCCATGTTCGGGTTCATCGTCGCGGCGAGCATCTCCGCCAGCGCGCCGAGCGGCGTGCCGGTGCCCATCACCCAGGCCCAGAACCGGGGGTGGGCGTTGCCCATGGGATAAGGAAGGACGTGCTCCCGGAAATCCGCGTATGCCCGCTCGGCGCCCTCGGGCGCGCGAGGGAGCGGCCCATGGAGCGCGGCGCGCGCGGACTGAGGCAGCGGCTGCCAGGCGGGACGCTCGCGCAGGTGCTCGAGCCAGTCGAGCATGTCGTCGACCATGCGGTGGCCCAGCTGCCTGAACTCCTGCCAGTCAGCGGGGTCCAGCGTCTCTTCGGGGGGGCTATCGGTCATCGGTCATCGGTCATCGGTCGTCGGTCATCGGTCAACTGGGTACGCCGGGAGCAAATGACCCTCCGGCGTCTGGGGACACGGAGGGTTTTGAGCATCGGAGCCGACCGATGACCGGCGACCGATAGCCGATGACCGCCGGCTAGAACTTCACCAACTCCACCATCGCCTGCTTCAGGTCACTCACCTGGGGCAGGATCTCGTCCTCGAGATCCGGCGCGTAGGCCACGAAGGTGTCGGTGGCGGCGAGGCGCCGCACCGGCGCGTCGAGGAAGGCGAACGTCTCGTCGGCGATGCGGGCCGCAATCTCGGCGCCGTAGCCCCACGACAGCGCGTCTTCATAGGCCACGAGCACACGGTTCGTCTTCCGCACGGAGGCATGGATCGCCGGCCAATCCACCGGGGACAGCGAACGCAGGTCGATGATCTCCGACCGCACCCCGTGCTCGGCCTCGAGCTCCTTGGCCGCGACGAGCGCGCGCTGCACGACCGCTCCGTAGGTCACGACCGTCAGGTCGGCCCCTTCGCGCACGACCTTGGCCTTGCCGAACGGGATCATGAAATTCGGTCCCGGGTTCGGCGCCTTGTTGTAGGTCTGCCGGTAGAGGTGCTTGTGTTCGAGGAAGATCACCGGATCCTCGCACCGAATGGCGGTGCGCAGGAGACCGTTGGCGTCGAGCGCGGTCGCGGGACAGACCACGCGCAGCCCGGGTATGCCGGTGAACACGGCAGCGCCGGTCTGCGAGTGATACGGCCCGCCGCCCTTCAGGTAGCCGCCGTAGCTGACCCGCACCACCACCGGCGCGCCCCAGGCGTTGTTCGATCGCCACCGCATGGTGGCCAGCTCGTCGCGGAGCTGCATGTAGGCCGGCCAGATGTAGTCGAAGAACTGGATCTCGACCACCGGCTTGAGCCCGCGGTGTGCCAGGCCGATGGCCCGGCCGACGATGTTCGCTTCCGCGAGCGGCGAGTTGTATACCCGCGTCCCGCCGAACGCCCGCTGCAGCCCCCACGTGACCTTGAAGACCCCGCCCTTGCCCTTCACCTGCGGCAGGTTGTCCTCGCGCGAGCAGTCCGCGACGTCCTCGCCGAACACGACGATGCGCGGATCCCGCGTCAGCTCGTCGCGCAGGCAGGCGTTGAGCAGATCCACCATCGTGGTGGGATCGCCGGTGAAGCGGGGATCATCCTCCGTGTCGAAACCCTCCGAGGAGGGGTCCACGTCCATGGAGTAGACGTAGTGATAGACCGTGTCTCGGGCAGGCTGCGGCGCGGCGAGCGCGATGTCGGTGGCCACCCGGAGCTCGTCTTCCACCGCGGCCTTCACCGCATCGAGGTCGGCCTGCGTCGCCACATTCCGCGCGATGAGCTGCTCGGGGAACAGGCGGAGCGGATCGCGGGCGGCGTCGGCGTCCCGCTCGGTGCCGGGCCGGTAGTGCACCTCGTCGTCGGAGAGCGAGTGCGAGTACGGCCGGATTACGTGCGCGTGGACGAGTGCGGGACCCTTCCGCGCCCGGCAGTACTCGTGCGCCTGGGCCAACGCATCGTAGGAGGCGAACACGTCGCAGCCATCGACTTCCTGGATCAACAGATCGGGAAAGCCGGTCACCAGCTTCGAGATGGATCCGCCCGCGGTGTTGACCTCCACCGGGACCGAGATGGCGTAGTGGTTGTCCTCGATGAGGAAGACGATCGGGAGCTTGAGATTGCTCGCGGTGTTGAGCGCCTCCCAGAACTCTCCCTCGCTCGTGGTGCCATCACCCGCTGTGCAGAGCACCACCTCGTCGCCGCGGGACAGCTCCTCGCGCCCTGACAGCTCCGGGATGCCGGCGTAGCGAAGCCAACCCTCGGCCGCCCCTACGGCTTGGAGAAACTGGGTCCCGGTGGGGCTCGACGTGGTCACGATGTTGAGCTCGCGGTGGCCCCAGTGCGACGGCATCTGGCGCCCGCCTGAGTTCGGATCCTCTGCGGCGCCCACGGCGGAGAGCAGTTGCTCGGCTGCGGTCATGCCGAGGCCGAGGCAGAGGGCGCGATCGCGATAGTAGAGGTAGAACCAGTCGTGGCCGGCCCGGAACACCCTGGCCGCCGCGGCGGTCACCGCCTCGTGACCGGCCCCGGAGATCTGGAAGTAAATGCGATTCTGCCGCTTGAGCTGTATCTCCCGGTCGTCGAGGCGCCGGGACAGCAGGATGATCCGGTAAAGCTCGAGCAGCTCGGCCTTGTCCAGCTTTGCGGCGGCGGAGGCTCGAGTCCGGCTGGAGGTGCGAGTGGCCAATGGGGCTCCGGGGACGAGGGCCTTTTCGACCGGGAAAGATAGCCCTTGGAAGAGCGGATGAGCAGAGGAGCAGAGCTCATCGTTTCGCCAGCCTCCGCAGCGCTTCCAGCTTCTCCAGCGCGCTCTTTCCCGCGGCTGCCGGGGCCACCGAGAACAGATCCCGAATGTCCAGCAGGACCTCCATCATGAGCTGATCGCGCATGTACGCGTTGTCGAGGTCCAGGAGGCGGGCCCCGTCACCTGCCGCCTGGGCACGCTCGTAGGACTCGCGGTAAATGGTCTCGAGGTTGGCGAGGATGCGGTCGCGGGGGCGCATTCGAGTGTGAGTGCGAGTGGGAGTGGCGGCGAGCTGGCGGTACCTCCCCTGCCGAGTATTATAGCCGCTTCGAGGCAACCACCGCCGACCACCGGGCCCGCGATGCGTCCCAGACTCGCACTCACACTCACACTCGCACTCACACTTACGCTCGCACTTCCAGTCGGCGCCCAGAGCCGCCCGCGGGCCCGCGACCTCGGCCTCCCGTTTCCCGGCACGCCCGGTCCCGCGAACGCCATCACTGATGTCGCGGGCGTCGCGGTGGGCCACGCGACGCTGGTGTCGGGCAGCGGGCCGCTGGTGCGGGGCAAGGGCCCCGTCCGCACCGGCGTCACGGCCGTCTTCCCGCGCGGCAGGACGTCGAGCGATCCGGTCTTTGCGGCTTTCGCGACGCTGAACGGCAACGGCGAGATGACCGGCACCCACTGGCTACGGGAGTCGGGGTTCCTGGCCGGACCGGTGATGCTCACCAATACGCTGAGCGTCGGCGTCGTGCGCGACGCGGTGATCGCGTGGGCGCTCCGCCAGGGGTGGGCCTCCTGGGAGTTCGCGCTCCCCGTCGTGGCCGAGACGTGGGACGGCGGGCTCAACGACATCGAAGGCTTTCACGTGCGGGCCGAGCACGCGTTCCGGGCGCTCGACACGGCGTCGGACGGGACCGTGGCGGAGGGCAACGTCGGCGGCGGCACCGGGATGGTCTGCCACCAGTTCAAGGGGGGCATCGGAACCGCGTCGCGCCGGCTGTCGGTTGAAGCGGGTGGATACACGGTGGGCGTGCTGGTGCAGTGCAACTACGGGCGGCGCGCCCGCTTCACGGTGCTGGGCGTGCCGGTCGGCGCGGAGATCTCCGATCTTCGACCGTGCTCGGTGATGCCGCCCGACCCGAAGCAGACCGAACAGTTTCCCGCCTGCGGCACCGGGTCCGGTGCGGCGCCCGCGCCGCGGCCCGATCGTGATACCGGCTCGATCATCATCGTCGTCGCCACCGACGCCCCGCTGCTCCCGCATCAGCTCGAGCGGGTGGCGCGGCGCGCCGGCCTGGGCGTGGGCCGTATGGGCGGGCTGGGCGAGGACTCCTCCGGCGACATCTTCCTCGCGTTCTCCACCGCCAACCCTCGAGTGGCCGCCGACACGGGTTCGGCGACCCTCGCCATGCTCCCCAACGAACGGATCAACCCGGTGTTCGAGGCGACGGTCGCCGCGACCGAGGAAGCGATCGTGAACGCGATGCTGGCGGCGGAAACGATGACCGGCGCCGACGGCAACCGCGTCGTTGCGCTGCCGCCGGCGCGGCTGAGGGAAGCGATGCGGAAGTACGGGCGGATGTGAGATCCGCTATCCGCTATCCGCTATCCGCGGCCGGTGAGGCTCGGGGCAGGCTCCCCGAACCGACGCTCCAGGCGGTCGAGCAGCACCGCCATCGTCGTCCGCATCTCGCTCAGCTCCACCTCGAGGTCGTCCACCCGAGCCTCGAGATCCCGGGTGCGAGACTCCGCGGTCCGGCTCCTCGATTCGGCCACGCGCGCCCGCCGCTTGGCCGACTTCGCGTCGGATCGCGCGGATGCGGCGCGCGACTTGGTATTGTGTAGCTGGATCTGCTGGATGAGATCCCACACAAACGCCATGGCTGCCTCCGGCAGGGAGTCGAGATGCAGCCTAGCATGGGAAGCCCCGGAGGGCTGTGACCGATGTCGCTGAACGGAAAGCGCGTGCTGTTCTTCGCCGCGCCGCTGTACGAGGACCTGGAGCTCTGGTACCCGAAGATCCGGCTGGAGGAGGAAGGGGTGGCGACCGTCGTGGCCGGCCTGGGCGAGCGGAGCTACCAGGGCAAGCGGGGATATCCGATCACGCCCGATACGACCGTTGACGCGGTCGCCGCGCGCGACTTCGACGGCTTGGTGATCCCGGGCGGCTACGCGCCGGACATTCTCCGGCGCTCGACGAAGGTGCTCGAGCTCACCCGCGAGATCTTCGACGCGGGCAAGCCGGTCGCCTTCATCTGCCACGCGGGGTGGGTGCCTATCTCGGCGGGCATCGTGAAGGGCAGGCGCGGCACGAGCGTCGGCGCGATCAAGGACGACCTGGTGAACGCGGGGATGCTCTGGGAGGACAGCCCGGTGGTGGTCGACGGGAACATGATCACGTCGCGCACGCCGGCCGATCTCGGCCCGTTCTCCCGGGCCATCATCGCTGCCCTCGGCCGCTGACGCGCCGAAAGCAATGGTTGAACCACAGAGGACACGGAGAACACAGAGAGAGACCTGACGATGTGGTCTCAAGTCGAAGACTCCGATGCTCGGGGAGAGACCCCAAGTATCGGCAGTTCTCTGTGTTCTCCGTGTCCTCTGTGGTTCAAGCGCTGTACCTTTCCGGCCATGTCACTCACCGATGCGCAGCGCCGGGTGAATGCCTGGGTCTCGCGGTTCGAGGAGGGCTACTTCCACCCGCTCACCAACCTCGCCCGGCTCGCCGAGGAGGTGGGCGAGCTCGCGCGCGAGGTCAACCACCGCTACGGGCAGAAGACCAAGAAGGTGGAGGAAGCCGAGGGCGATGTCGGCATGGAGATGGCCGACATCCTGTTCGTGGTGATCTGCATGGCGAATCGGGAGGGCATCGACCTCCAGGATGCCTTCGACCGGATGATGGCGAAGGTGGAGACGCGGGACGACGCGCGCTGGACCAAAAAGCAGTGAGAGTGCGAGTGCGAGTGAGCTTGAACCCTCACCCTCACACTCACACTCTCACTCCCACTCTTTCGGCAGCGCCTCGATCTCCGCCAGGAGCGCGCGGTAGCTTTCGTAGCGGTCTGCCCCCACCAGCCCTTCCTCCACCCCCTCGCGCACGGCGCAGCCCGGCTCCGAGACGTGCCGGCAGTCGCCATAGCGGCACTGGTCCGTGAGGGGCCGCATCTCGGGGAAGCAGTGGGCGAGATCGCGGGCATCGATTCCCCAGAGTCCCACCTCACTGAACCCCGGGGTGTCCATCAGGAAACCGCCCGCGCTGAGCGGGATCATCACCGCCGACACCGTGGTGTGCCGCCCGCGCCCGACCTTGGCACTCACCTCGCGGGTGCGAAGCCGGAGCCCCGGCTCCACCGCGTTCAGCAGGCTCGACTTGCCGGCCCCGGAGGGCCCGGTGACCACCGAGACGCGGCCGGCGAGCGCCTCGGCGAGCTCGGCGATTCCCTCGCCCGACTTCACGCTGGTGCGGTGGACCGGGTAGCCCGCCGCCCGAAGCCGGTCGCCGAGGGCACCGGCGGAGTCGAGATCGGTCTTGTTGATCACAACGGCGGCCGGGATGGCGTTGGCCTCCGCCAGCACCAGCAGGCGGTCGATGAGCTGCGGGATCGGGTCGGGGTTCCGTGCGGCGGTGACGACGACCACGCAGTCGACGTTCGCCGCAACCGGCCGCGCGCCGCGTCCCTCCGGCACGCGGCGGGTAAGCAGCGAGCGCCGGGGCTCGACGCCGAGCACGCCGAACAGGTCGCCGCCGGGCTCGGGCTCGAGCCGCACGACGTCGCCAACCACCACCTTCTGCTGGTCCCGCTTGAAGCGGCCGCGAAGCACGGCGCGGACCTCGCCGGCCGGGGTGCTCACCCGGTAGGTGGCGCCGTCCCGCTCGAGCACGGTGCCGACGAGCGCAGTCACCACTCGCCCGGGGCGCAGGCGATCGCCTCGTCGAGGGCGGCCTTCACATCGTACAGCGACAGCGCGCCGATCCGATCGCTGGCTTCGGCCGGGGTGCGGCCGCGCGCGAGCACCGCGCTTTCGACGTGGCCGACCGGGCGATCGCCCGAGGGGGACCATCGCACGAAGAGGAGCGACGCGCCGTAGAGGCCGCGGGCGTCGGGCTCGTCCTCCACGAACACGCCCACCGAGTATGCGTGGCCGTCGCTGCCGCCGAACGCGGCCGCGCGTTCGTGTCGGGCCATGTAGCCGGCGAGGGTGACTTCGGTCACGAGCGGTGCACGGACTCCTTGACGACGTTGCCCAGAATGAATGCGATGTTCGCCGGCCGCTCCGCGAGCCGGCGCATGAGATAAGGGTACCACTGCGTACCGAACGGCACATAGACGCGCATGCGGTGGCCGCTCCGCACCAGTTCGTGCTGCAGGTCGCGCCGCACCCCGTAGAGCATCTGGAACTCGAAGCGCTCGGCGGCAATCGATTCGCGCCGCACGAAGCCGCGGGCGTGAGCGATGATCGCCTGGTCGTGAGTGGCGATGCCGGGATAGTTTCCGGCGGCGAGCAGCCGCTCCATGAGGGTCAGGTAGTTCCGGTCGACGTCGGCCTTGTCCGGGAAAGCGACCGAGGGCGGCTCCAGATAGGCGCCCTTGCAGAGCCGGACGCGCGCCTTCATCGCGATCAGCTTCGCCACGTCGGCCTCGGAGCGGCGCAGCATCGACTGGATCACGACCCCGCAGTGCCGTCCGAACCGGTCGAACAGCCTCCGCTCGAAGAAGTCGAGCGTGCGCTGAGTGTAGTCCGAGCCCTCCATGTCCAGCCGGACGAAACCATTGACCGCCTGCGCCCTGTCCAAGATGCGGGTCAGGTTGGCGGCGCACAGCTCCTCGTCGATGTCGAGCCCCATCTGGGTGAGCTTGACCGACACGTTCACCTGAACGCCGGACGCCTCGGCCATCCGGTCCAGCATCGTGAGGTACTGATCCCGCGCCGCGACCGCTTCGGCTTCGGCGGTGACGCTCTCGCCCAGCAGATCGAGCGATGCGGTGATCCCCCGGCCCCCGAGATCGCGCGCGGCGACGACGGCGGAGTCGATCGTCTCCCCGGCCACGAACCGCGAGGCGAACTTCCGCGCGAGCCGGTTCCGACGGACGAAGTTGAAGATCCCTTGCCGTTCCGACAGCCAGAGGAGGCCCTGACGCATGATCCCGATCCTGTGTCGTATATTCTTGCAGGAAACCCACTTAGCGTGATCCAGCCCGGCCGCCACCGAAGCTACTCCGCGGCGGAGAACCGGACAAGCGGCGGGAGCGAAACCGCCGCTTCGCGGCGAGCGTCGTGGAAGAAGAACCCCATGTCACCACAGGATCTCCTCATCGTCGTCGGCGGGTGGACGGTCGTCGGGCTGCTCGCCCTCGCGACCTGGGCCGGCGCGGGAGTGTCCGCCGCGCCCGCCTTCTCCTGGGCCAACCTCGCGCTGATGGAGCTCGCCAGCGTCGCCCTCTGGGTGGCGCTCACGGTTCCCGTGCTCTGGCTGTCGCGCATCCTGGCGGAACGGCGCGACCGGTGGCCGGTTCGGCTGGCGGTGCAGGCGGCGGCGGTGATCCTGATCGTCCTGGTCGGGGTTCGCATCGAGCGTGATCTCGTGGCGCGCATCACGCCCGTGCCTGACCTCGCGGTGGTGCGGGCACTCCTGCCGCGGCTCGATGCCCGCCTGCTCGGATGCATGCTGGTGCTGACGCTCACGCAGGCCGCCCGCTGGTTCAGCCTCTCGCGCGCGCGGGAGCTCCAGGCGGCGGAGCTGGAGGCCCGGCTCGCCAAGACCAAGCTCCAGGTGCTGAAGATGCAGCTGCAGCCCCATTTCCTCTTCAACACGCTGAACACGACGGCGGAGCTGGTGCACACCGACCCGCGCGCCGCGGATCTCATGATCACCCGCCTCGGACAGTTCCTGCGGCTTTCGCTGGACCACGCGGGCCATCAGGTGGTGCCGCTGCGGCAGGAGCTCGACTTCGTCAAGGCGTATGTCGAGATCGAGCAGATCCGCTTCGGCGAGCGGATGACCGTCACCTGGGCCAACGCACCCGATGCGCTGGACGCGGCGGTGCCGACGCTGCTGTGGCAACCGGTCCTCGAGAACGCTATCCGTCACGGGCGCGATCCCCGCACGGGAGAGGCGCGGATCGAGGTGGGAGCGCGCCGGGAAGGGAATGACGTGGTGCTCTGGATCCGGGATCAGGGGCCCGGCGTGCCGGCCGATCGCCCCGTCCGCGAGAACGTCGGCCTCCGGAACACGCGGGAGCGAGTCGAGCGGCTCTATGGCTCGTCCGCCGCCTTCAACCTCGTCAACGCGCCAGGCGGGGGGGCGCTCGCCACGGTACGGCTGCCATACACCGCGTGCTCGGCGGCGCATACACCGCTGCCGCTTCGGACCAGCGATCTCACAGCGATGTTCCTGTGACACTCCGCGCCATCGTGGCCGACGACGAGCCGATGGGCCGGCAGCGGCTCGTTCGACTGTTGCAGTCGGAGCCCGAGGTGGAGGTGCTCGCGGCCTGCGAGACCGGCGAGCAGGCGCTCGAGGCCATCCGGTCGCACGCGCCGGACGTGGCGTTCCTCGACGTGCAGATGCCGGGTCTCGACGGGTTCGGGGTGGTGGAGGCGCTGGAGGCGGCCGAAGCGCCGGCGATCGTCTTCGTCACCGCGCATGACCACTACGCGGTCCGTGCGTTCGAGGTCCACGCATTCGACTATCTGCTCAAGCCAGTGGACGAGGAGCGGCTCCGCACCGCGCTCGCACGGGTCAGGGAGCGGCCCGCGGGACCGCCGGAGGATGCGAGCCAACGGGTGCTGGCGCTGCTGGAGCGGCTGCACGCACGGGAGCGCGGACTCGAGCGGCTGGTGGTGCGTACCCAGGAGCGCGCGTTCTTTCTCAGAACCGAGACGATCGACTGGATCGAGGCGGCCGGCAAGTATGTCCACCTGCACGTGGGCAAGATCACCCACCCGATCCGCGGCAGCATGGCCAGTCTCGAGCAGGAGCTCGATCCCGCGCGGTTCGTGCGGATCAGCCGCTCAGCGATCGTGAACATCGACCGGATCCAGGAGATCCAGCCGTGGTTCCAGGGGGACCATGTGGTGATCCTCCAGGACCGCACGCGGCTCACGTCAACGCGGGGTTATCGGGAGAATCTGCAGCGGCTGCTCGGTAAGTAACGAGGGTCGACCCTATTGGTTTCCCGGTGAGGGACCACCGATCGGGCCCGTTGCTTCGCTCGTGCCTCCAAACAGGGCGTATGCCCCCGCCATGCTGCCCACGACGATCGCGCCGACCAGACTAGTAGCGCCGGGCGAAAAGCGCCGCTCCTGCACCGCTGCGATGTACTGACGAGCCAAGATAACCCGTTCTCCGTTCCAACCCGACACGACGCGGCGTGCGTCTTCGGTTTCCACCACGGACACCTCCAGCCCATCCGGGCCAGCCGTGATCACGTTGCCCTCAACGACCGTCACCTGATTCCCGAGGTGGCGAGCGAGGTCAGCAGCGCCCTGTTCGGTGAGTCGTATGGCGATGCGGCTTCCCGGACTGGGCGCAACGGAATCAACCGGGCCGGCGCTGCTGTAGCGGTAGCATCCGGATGCGAGCAGCAGGGCTATGACGCCGAGCCCTCTTGCCATGTGTGTCATGTGCGTAGGTTCCGGTGGCCCTCTGTAAGTTACTGCGCGCCAAGCTGGCAGGTGCCGCCGCCGCCGTAGCATTCCCGCACGGCCGTGCAGGCGTTGCGGCGGTAGCACCGATTGTTAAGTGCGTCGCACGCACCCGACGGATCGGCGACTGTAGGCCGTTCGAACGGATACGACCACCCCACTGACTGGCCAGCGGTACATTGAAATCCGACACCAATGGTGCCCGGACCGGGTTCCTTGGGCCCTTCGTAGTGAAACCGCCCGACCGTGGAGCTATCAGTGGGGCTTCGTTTCACCTGAACGATGTAATCGGTCGAGATATGTGTCTGGTCGAACCAACCCGTCGCGAGCGTGGGCCCGGTGGGCGCGAGTTGGCGATAGTCAGGGTCACACCCAAGCGTGGTCGTGCATCGCCGCCACTGCCATTTGTAAATGAACGGACCGGTTCCGCCCGTTACCACTGCGGTCAAGGTATCGCGGAACGCAGGACTCGCGTTCTGGATATAGCCGTCAGCCGTGAGTGGATCCTGACGAACCTTCGACGACTTCTTGACCAGCCTTACGGCCAGGCCGTCGCTCCCGGGCGCTGGGCTGGTGGAGAAGCTTGGCCGACGGGTCGGCGACTCGGATGTCGTTTCTGCAGCACACGCCCACGAGACGCTGACGATCACGAGCGATGTGAAGAACCGCATCCGCCACCCCCCATTCCTGCGTTGACCCATGCTGTTTCTGCGTGCCTCGCTGCCGGAGACCGTAGTCTCCGGCAGTCGGCTGCGCAGCACGACTCAGTTCGCCAGCGGCGTGCTGCTCGTGTAGTTGAGCACGGGACACGCCGTCGGGTCATTCGGATTCTGACTCGTCGAGGTAATGGGACCACCCGCCGAGCTGACGCTCGGTGAGTTTGAGTTGGCGTTGATCTCGGTCTGGCCGTACGGCATGCGGCCGGGAATGGGCGAGGTACCCGGAACGCTGCTGTTGGCCTGCGGCGCCGGCGCCAGCGCCGGGAGGCAGGTCCGCTTGTAGTCGTTCCAGACCTCCGGATTGAGGAACAGCGTCACGTACTTCTCCTCGATGATGCTCTGCAGTGTGGCCGGAACCGAACCCAGCGCCGGGAACGAGACCGGCGATCCTTCGAAGATGCCGAACGTCCGGTTTGCCCGTACGGCGTCGAGGTATTGCTGCGCCAGGCCGGCATTGCCGGTGGCGAGCGCCGCCTCCGCGCCGATCAGCTGGGTTTCGGCCCAGGTGATGAGCGGCGTTCGGAAGTCGGTCGATCCGCCCGGATTGCCGTCGATGATCGGCCCGAAGAACGAAAAGTTCCCTTCGGGCGAGCCGCTTCCGTCGTAGATGCCACCGGTGGTCTGAAGGCCGGCCGCAGCACCGGGCCGGAATCCGAAGAAGTCGTCCGGAGTGCCGTCGGCGTCGGGGTCAGCCGGAACAAAGTAGAAGAGGAGCCGTGCGTCGTCTTCGACCCCGTCGGCGATCCGGCGCTTGAGGATCTCAACGAGAGCGGCCCCCGGACTGATATCACCGCGGTTGAAGCTGAACTGGTGCCAGATGTTCGCTCCGTTCGGCGAGTTGTCGTGGAACCACAGGAAATCGTTTGCCGGCGAGCTGATACCCGGCCCGCCGTTGTCGACCCCGGGCGGCCCGACCTCGGCGAGCGCGAGAGCGTAGTTGCTCGCGTCCGTCTCGGCGAGATGCATGTAGTACCGCGCCTTGAGCGAGTGCGCTACTTCGGTGTACACCGCCCGGAGCCCGGCCGTGGCGCGCCCGGCGTAGACCAATTCGGCCCCGTCCTGGTTCGGGCCCAGGTTGCTCGGGCCCGCCGCCGGCAGGAACACATTGATCCCCGAGTCGAGCTGCGCCAGCACGTCGGCGTACACCTGTAACTGGGGATCGTACGCCGGCGTGAGGTTGGTGGAATCGGCCGCCTCGCGATACGGAATGTCGCCCCAGATCGACGCGGCGTATCCCATGACCAGGCCCTCGTACACCTTCCCGATGCCAAGGTAGGTCGAATCGCCCAGGGAACGGGCGAGTTGCTGCATCTTCTTGATGTCGAGCAGCCCACCCCCGCCGGTCACGGTCCTGGTGGAGCCGTACACCGCGTTGAAGTAGGTGTCGATGTCCGACGGAGCCGACTGACCCCGGTCGAATCCCACCTGCTGGCGCGAGCTCCCCGCGACCTGCTGGGCGTACATCGCGGCGTTGCGCGCGAGCTGGCCCTCGAACTGCACCACCTGCGCGCCCTGCGCGCCGATGTACAGCGGACCGGGCCGGGTCAGCACGTTCGGCGCGTTCGGGTTGGTGTCGATGCCCGGTCCCGAGAGGAAGTCGCTACACCCGGCCGTCGCCGCGAGGGCCAGTGCCAGCGCCGTTTTGCTTGCGTTACGCATAGTCTGGTGTCCTCGGCGTCAGCGGTTGAGCGTCAGGGAGAAGACGAACGACCGCGTCTGTGGATTGTTGAAGTAGTCCACGCCCTTCACGGCGGTCGCGGCGCCAAGCGCCGAGGTCTCCGGATCCACCCCGGTGTAGTCGGTCGAGGTGAAGAGGTTGCGGCCGGCGACGCGGAACTCGATGCTGCCCAGGCCCAGCGTGCGACTGACCCACGGCTGGTCGAGGGTGAGCCCCAGGGAGACCTCGCGGAGCTTCACGAATCCGGAAGGCTCCACGAACTGCGACGAGGCACCGTTGAAGATCCCGCCGACTCCGGCGAACCAGCCTTCGTTGAGCGGCACTGCCGTGCTGACCCCCGGACCGGCCACGGTCTCGTTCTCGAAGTAATCCTGACCGAAGACCACGGGCGCCTGCTCGCGGCGGATCTGTGATTCCAGCGTGGTTCCGAAGTGGTGCAGCGCGCCCTTCGTACCGTTGTGGTTGATGCCGCCGTGCCGCACGTCCACCAGCGCTCCGATGGAGAATCGCTTGACGCGCACTGTGGTACGCACGGCGCCGGTCCAATCCGGGTTCGGGTCGCCGAACTCGTAGAATCCCGCGGCGTCGAACACCGGGTACCCGTCCGCACCGAGGTACAGCGCACCGTCCGGGGCGCCCTGGCACTCGCCGGAGGTGTTGTCAATATCCACGTCATTCAGAATGAGCCCGCGCCCGCAGCGCACGAAGTCGCTGCCGTAATACACGCCGACCGGTCGCCCCTCGATCGCGACGCCCTGCACCGAGAGGCCGTTGGTGCCGCCGCTGAAGGGGAAGGGCGCGAACTGCACGCCCGCGAGATCGGTCGTGAGGCTCCGGTTGCGCGACCACTGGAGGCCCACGTCAAGCCCGAAGTCCTTCGAGGTCACCGGACGGAAGTTGAGCGCCACCTCCCAGCCCCGGTTCTGCAGCGATGCCGCGTTGGACGGGACCTCGCTGTAGCCGGTGCTGCTGGACACGGGCAGGTTCAGGATCACGCCGGACGAGTTCTGCCGGTAATGCGTGACGCTCAGGTCGGCCTTGTCGTTGAACAAGCCGACGTCGAACCCGGCCTCGAACTCCTTCACCCGCTCCGGGCCGAGATCGGTGCTGGGGATGTTGTACTGCGTGATCAGGCCGCCCAGCCCGTTGAGCTGGGTCGATGACGCGGGGCCCCAACCACCGTCGGTTACCGGCGTGGAGATGTAGACGCTGGGCAGGAGGTAGGGCAGCGGCTGCGTGCCGCTCTGGCCGTAGGCTGCCCGGATCTTGCCGTAGGTGAGCCACGAATCCCCGGTCGCACGGCGGAAGACATACGCCGCGCTCCCCTTAGGGAACCAGTTGCGCCGGCTGTCCGCGCCGAACGTCGATGCGCCATCATTCCGCACCGCGGCGCTCAGGAACAGCCGGTCCCCGATGTCCGCCGTGGCCTGCACGAAGTACGACTCGAGCCGGATCTCGGTGCGGAGATCGAACGGCGGCAGCTGCGAGGCAGTGTTCGCCAGGTTGAACGGCCGCGGCGTGATGAGACCGGTGCCCAGCGTTTGGCGGCTGTTGAAGGTCTGGCCGTTCAGGTTCTGGCCCACGGTCACGCTGCCCTTGAACGCATCGCTCAGGCTGTAACGGATGGTGCCGGTGAGATTGTGATCGATCTGGGTGGTCCGGATGTACCCAGCGTTCACCGCGCCGACGCCGCCGGCCCCAGCGATGGTCGTGTTGGAGGAGCTCCAGGGAATGCCCTGCGTGCGCTCGTCGTTCGCGTAGTCGAGACCGAGGTTGTACGCGAACGTGAGCCACCCCGCCGGGCTCCACTCGGCGTTGATCCCGCCGAAGGTGCGGCTGACCTCGCTTTCGCCGATGGCCTCATGGGCCACGAAGAACGGATTGTCGTACGAGCGTCCGACCCGCTCCGATCCGCTGGCCGGATTCGGGAACCGGTACGAACGGTGCAGGCCGCTGCGCGGATCGAAGTAGGGCAGGTTGTTGAAGGTAGGCGTGGTGCGCCAGGCCCCCAGCAGCAGGCCGTCGGTGCTATTGCGGGTGACCACGGCGCCGCCCTCGCCATCGACGTAGGCTACGTTGGCCCCGACCTTGAAGTTGTCGGTCAGACGGTGGCTGCCGTTGAACCGGACCGAGATGCGCTGGTACTTGTTGTTCGGCCCGACGATGATCCCGCGGTTGTAGTTGTACCCGCCGGATAGGAAGAAAGTGGTGCGGTCGTTCCCGCCCGAGACCGTCAGGGCATTGTCGGTCTGGTAGCCCTGGTCGAACATCTCGCCGCTGTGATCGAAGGTCGGGGTGCCGTCCGGAACGAGCGCGCCCCAGCTCCCGGAAGCGGCAAACCCTACCCGGCAGTTGCGCAGCGTCGGGTCGTCGCTCTCCTGGCACGCCGGCGTGGCGCCACCGCTGCCGAGGCCGTACTTCCGCTGCAGCTCGGGCAGCTGGGTGTGCTCGTCCAGCGACAGCGTGCTCCGGAGCGAGTACTTGGTGGGTCCCGCTTTGCCCCGCTTGGTGGTGATCAGGATGACGCCCTGGCCCGCGCGCGACCCGTAGATCGCGCCCGAGGCGGCGCCCTTCAGGACCTCGACGCTCTCGATGTCATTGGGATTGATGTCGATCGCCCGGTTGGCCGGCGCCGCGCTGCTGTTGAGCGCCGAGTTGGTCGGGTTGTTGTAGTTGGTCGTGTTGTCGATCGGCACGCCGTCCACTACCAGCAGCGGTTGCCCGTCGGCGGCGGAGATCGTCGTGTAGCCGCGGATCTGGATGAACGACGAAGCTCCGGGATCGCCGGAGCTCGAGACCACCGTCACGTTCGGCGCCTTGGCGGCGAGCGCGTTGATGAGGTTCTGCTCGTTGCTCCGCTGGATCGATGTGGAATCGACGCTGCTTCGCACCGTGCCGAGCTTCTCGACCGCCGACTCGGTGCCCGCGCCGGTGACCACGATCTCACCGAGTTGGAGCGGATTGTCGGCCAGCGCGAAGTCCGCCGTCTGCGAGCCGCCGGAGAGATCCAGCTGCGTGCTCTGCGATTTGAAGCCGATGAGTCGGGCCGACACGGTCACGGCCTGCGATGGAACCCGCGCGGCGGGAATCAGGACCGTGTACGTGCCGTCGCCGCGGGACGCCGCGCCGAGGCCGAGCTGTTCGATCGTGACCTGCGCGCCGGCGAGCGCCGTGCCGGCCGCACTGGTCACCCGCCCGCTGATCGTGACGGGCTGTTGGGCCGCGAGTCCGGCCGGGACGAGCGCCGTGAGCGCCGCCGCCAGGAGCCGTGATCGCGCCAGCTTCCCCGCCCGGGCGATCCTGCCGAACACTGAGACGTGCATAGGCACCTCCGCTTGGGAATGCTGCGAACTGCCTGGGTAGTCCTGCGAGGGAGAGACTGCCTGCCGCTCAGGCCACGAACCGGTAGCCCGACGTGAGCGCCGTGACGATGTGACGCGGTCGGCGGGGATCGTCCTCGACCTTGCGACGCAGCCGCGCGACGTGGGTGTCCACCACCCGCGGGCTGATCTCGGCTTCGGAGCCCCACACGTCGCGCAGCAGATCCTGCCGCGAGGCCACCGCGCCCCGGCGGCGCATCAGAGCGATGAGCAGCCGGAACTCGGTCTGAGTCACCTTGACCGGCCGCCCCCGCTTCAGCACCGCCTGCGCCGGCAGATCGAGCGTGAGCTCGCCCGGCGCCACCGATCCCACGTGCCGTGCCTGCCAGGCCGGCTCCGCCTCGTGCTGCTCGCCGCGCGTGCTGAGCAACAGCTCCTGCACCCGCGCCACCAGCTCACGGACGAACCCGGCGTCCGCCGTCACCCGCTGGGGGCCGGCGTCCAGCAGGTCGAATCGCGGAATCGTTCCAGGAATGGGCGTTGGCATTGTCAGCTCACGGACGACCGACCCGGACGTGCGCTCCCCGTCGCCCCCGGCGCTCTCGCCGGTGGACGGCAGTCGCTCCTCCCTCGGGAACGACAGGTCGTCGGTCGGTCGGCCGCTCACCCGCGACCCGCTGTTCGTCCGTGGGCCGGAGCGCCGGTCGTCGTCGATGATGAGAATCCGCAGCGGCGACACCCTTGACTGCGTTGCTTGGCGGAACCGACACGATGGAAAGGCCGGCCCGAACCGACGCCAGAGTAGACGACCGGGTGTCGGGCAGCGAACGGCTTTGGTGCGAAGCGCTCGAAACGGGGAACGAACCGCCGTTGGGACGGCGCGAGATCCGGGGCTGGTTACGGCGCCGTCACAGGCGATTCCCCGGGGCGTCGGGCGGGCGTTGCGTTTGCGGACGTGACGTCGCGGCCGCTGGGAAGGTCACCTTCGTACGACCGGCAGCACCCGACTCGCTTTTCGGAGGCTCAATCATGGACATCAGCCACCTCGTCCCGCCGGCGGTACTCGCCGCGGCCGCGCTCGCCCGCAGTGACGTCCCTACCGGCCTTCAATCCGCCCGCAACGCCGATGCGCGCACCGCCGGCGACACCACTTCGGCGGGGCTTCCCGCGAGCGTCCGGGTCACCGGCCAGATCCTGGGGGTGAGCACCGCCGGGCCCGTGTCCGGCAGCACCGACACGCTTCGCTACGAGTCGATTCCGAACGCGCGGCTCACGGTGATGCGGAACATTCTGGTGAACGGGGAGTCCGCGCAGGAGCTCGCGGCCACGCTCACCGCCGATGGCGATGGCCGGTTCCGACTCGACGATCTCGCCGGCGGGCACTACATCGTGGAGGCGTCGGCGCCCGGGTCGGGCTACGCTGCGGGGTGGGAGTATCTGCCGGCCACGCGGAGCGTGGTCGAGGTCAACGTCTATCTGTGGAGGGAGTGAAGGCGGCTATCGCCGGGTGTAGATGCCGTCGAACGCCACAACCCAGTTCGCTCCGCCGTCGGCCGACTGCTCCCAGACCTGCTGCACCGTCCCATCACGCCTGGGCGTCCAGGTGATCCGTTCTTTCCTTGTCTTGCCGACGGAGTCCACCGACTCCCCGCTCAGAACCATCTTGCCCTCGCGAAACTCGCCGTTGAGCTCAAGCAGGAGTCCGGCGTTGTCCGTCCAGGTCTGGTGCCACCGCTTTCGGCTCGCGTCGTACATGTTGAGGCTGCTGCCGGTGTAGCCGCCGACGGCGGTGTAGCGCTCCTGGAGCACGCAGCCACCGTGCTCGCGGGTGATCGTGTTCCGACCCGCCAGCTTGCCATCCGCCCTCCGGACGTCCCATTCGCCGAGCCAGAAGTCGAACTGGCGGTGCTCGGCGGATGCGCACGCCGGCGACGTCCTCCCGGCGGGTGCTGCCGCGTTGGTCGTCTGCTGCGCCGCGACCGAGGGTGCCGCAGCGAGAAGCGTCAGGGGGGTTGCGAATTGGACCCAGCGGGATGCCACCCGGCCTCCGTTGACGGGAACCCCGTCCTTACGGCGGCACGCGCCGCCTGGTGTCGCGGCCGAGCTGGTCGAGCTCCCGGAGGAACCGGGCGACGCTGGCGAAGTAGGTCGCGGCGTCCGTCGCCCAGGCATCGTTGTGCCCGCCGGCCAGCGGCACGAACCGCTTCGGCCCGGGCGCGAGCGCGAAGAGCCGCTCGCCCAGGTCGTAGGGAATCACCTCGTCGTGCGTGGCGTGGAGGAACAGCTTGGGCACCGTCACGCGCCCGATCTTCTCATCCGAGGCAAAGCGGTTCCGCGCCATGAGGCGGACGGGCACGAAGAAATAGGTCCGCTGTCCGACGTCGGGCACGGAGGTGAACGCGCCCTCGAGCACGAGGGCGCGCACCTCGACCCGGCTGGCAAGGTCCACCGCAACCGCCGCCCCGAGCGAATGCCCGAAGATGAGCACCCGTTCCGGCGGGACGCCGAGCGTCGCCCGCAGATAGGCGTACGCGGCGTCGGCGTCGCGATAGACCCCCGCCTCGCTCGGGTCGCCCGCGCTCTCGCCGTAGCCGCGGTAGTCGAACGTCAGCAGGTGGAGGCCGAGCCGGCGGAGCGCCGCGTAGTGCTCCTGCCTGCTCCCGTTCGAGATGTCGCCGCCGTTGCCGTGGAACATGAGGAGCCAGCGCCCGCTCGTGTCCGATGGATCGCCCATCCGCCACCCGACGAGAGTGACCCCGTCCGCGGTGGTCGCTTCGACCCGCACCGGGTCGAGTCCGGCGAGCGGCGCCGCGAGCCCGCCGCCCCACGGGGCCACGGGAAACACGATCTGGTCTTCGCTTAGCTTGAGCAGGAGGAGCAGGCCCGCATAGGTGAAGGCGAGCGCGAGGAGCACCGTCATGGCCAGGCGGGCGAGCGGGCCGCGCGGTTTCGCGGCGAGACGGGACGGATCAGCTTGGGGAATAGTACCGGGTCCCGCTCTCGGCCATGGCGACTAGCGCCGGCGCCGGGGCAAAGCGCTGGCCGTGGGCGGTGGCGAGCTGCCGGAGCGTGTCGGTGACGCGGGTGGCGCTCAGATCGTCGATCATGCGGAGCGGACCCCCGCGGAACGGCGGGAAGCCGATGCCGAAGATCGCGCCGATGTCGCCGTCGCGCGGGCTCCGCAGCACCCCTTCGCCATGCGCCATGGCCGCCTCGTTGAGCATGATATGGAGCAGCCGCCGCTCCACGTCGGCCGGATCGAATCCTTCCAGCGGCTTGATGCCGAGCAGGCGGTACACCCGCTCGTCCACGCCGCTCTTGTGACCCTCGCTGTAGGCGTAGAAGCCACGACCGTTCTTCCGGCCCTGGCGATCGTCGGCGAGCATCTTGCCGATGGCGGCCGACGGTGCCAGCCGCTCGCCGAACGCGTCGTGCATGACCTTCGCGGCCTTCTGGGCCACGTCGAGGCCGACTTCGTCGAGCAGCGCCACCGGACCCACGGGGAACCCAAACCTGGTCATTGTCCGGTCGATCACGTCGATCGGCACGCCCTCCTCCACGAGGATGCCCGCCTCGTTGAGGTAGGGGGAGAGGATGCGATTCACCCAGAAGCCCGGATGGTCGCGCACGACGATCACGGTCTTGCCGAGCTTCCGCCCGAAGCGCACCGTGGCGACGATCGCGGCCGGCGCGGTGCCCTCGTGGGGAATCACCTCGAGCAGCGGCATCTTCTCGACCGGCGAGAAGAAGTGCATACCGATCACGCGCTCCGGATGCCGCGCCCGCTCGGCGATCTGGCCGATAGGAATCGTGGAGGTGTTGGTGGCCACGATCGCCCCGGGGGAGACCTCGGCCTCCACCTCCTCCACAATACGACGCTTGACCGCGAGATCCTCGAACACGGCTTCGATGACGAGATCGGCGCGGGTGAAGCCGCTGTAGTCCACGCTACCGGAGAGCAGCGCGGCGAGGCGCTGGTGCTGCGGACGGGTAAGACGGCGGCGCTTCAACCGCTCGTCGAGGATCGCGGTGGCCGCACGGATGCCCCGGCCCACCCGGGCCAGCTCGGCGTCCTTGAGCCGCGCCTCCACCTCCGCGTTGAGCGCGGCGACGCCCGCGATGGCCGAGCCCATGAATCCGGAGCCGACGATGCCGACCCGGCGAATGCGCCGCGGCTCGACCGGCGTGTCGGGCGGCACGCCGTCGTCCTTCTTGAGCGCCGTCGTCGCGAAGAAGATCTGCACCAGCTTTCGCGATACGGCGGAGACGGCCAGCTCGCCGAAGCGCTCATGCTCGGCCTTGAGTCCGGGCCCGACGCCCTGCTCGAGCCCGATGCGCACGACGTCGAGCGCGGCGAGCGGCGCCGGATAGTGCCCCCCGGTCTTCTTGAGCACCTGGTTCCGGGCCATCCGGAACACGAGCTCGCGGCCCACCGGCGTGCGGTCGAGGAACACGCCGGTGGCGCCGCCGGCGGTGTGGCGCCTGGGCTTCCCTTCCTGCGCCAGGCGGTCGGCGGCGGCGAGCGCCACTTCGCGGAGGATGCTCGGCGGCACCACCTCGTCCACCATGCCCAGCCGGAGCGCCTTCTGCGCCCGCTCGCTCCGTCCCTGCAGGATGATGTCGAGCGCCGCGCGGGCGCCGATGAGCCGCGGCAGGCGCACCGAGCCGCCCGCGGCCGGGATGAGGCCAAGCTGCACCTCGGGCAGGCCGATCAGGGTCTTGGGAAAGTCCGTAGCGATCCGCCAATGACAGGCGAGGGCGAGCTCGTAACCGGCTCCCAGGCAGGCTCCGTGGATGGCCGCGATCACCGGCCGGGGGAAGTCGTCGACCAGGGTCATCAGTTCCTGGCCTTTCCGGCTCAGCGCTTCGGCCTCGGTGCGGTTCTGAAGCCGGACGAACTCCTCGATGTCCGCGCCGGCGATGAAGCTGTCCGGCTTGCCGGAGATGAAGACGATGGCCCGCGCGCCGGCGTTGGCCCGGAGCTGGATCATCAGCTCCTCGAACTCGCGCGTGACGGCGGTGGTGAGCTTGTTGACCGGCTCGCCAGGCAGGTCGAACGTGACGACCGCAATCGCGTTGTCGTAGGTGACGGAGAACGCAGGCATCTAGACGTGGATGAGGGCTATCAGCTATCCGCTATCCGCCGCTCCGCCGTCGCTTGTCCCGTCGCGCGAAGCCCCGAGCGACCGCGGAATGGGCGGATAGCGGATAGCGGATAGCGGATAGCCTCATCGTTCCAGAACCATAGCGTACCCCATCCCACCCTGCGCGCAGATGCTCACGAGGCCGTACTGCACGTCGCGGCGGCGCATCTCGTTCGCGAGCGTCGTCACGAGCCTGGCGCCGGTGGCCGCGAACGGATGCCCGATGGCGATCGAGCCGCCCATCACGTTGGCGCGCTCCCAGTCGACCTCGCCGAGCGGGCCGGCCAGCCCCAGCCGCTCGGCCCAGGCCTCGGACGCCCAGGCCTGCGCGTTGGAGAGCACCTGCGCGGCAAACGCTTCGTGGATCTCGAAGAGTCCGAGCTCCGACCACGGGATGCCGGCGCGCTCCAGCGCCTTGGGCACCGCGAGCGCGGGGCCCATGAGGAGTTGCCAGCCGGGATCGACCGCCGCGACGGCGTAGCTCCGGATGAACGCCAGCGGCTCGTAGCCCAGCGCCCTGGCCTTTTCCTCGGCCATGAGGAGCACCACCGCGGCGCCGTCGGTGAGCGGCGATGCGTTGCCCGCCGTCACCGAGCCGTACTTCCGGTCGAAGGCGGGGCGCAGCTTCGCGAGCTGGTCGAGCGTCGCGTCGGGGCGGATGCCGTTGTCGCTGATGGAGACCTCGTCCATGGCCGGACCGCCGAACCACGGCACGATCTCGGAAACGAGCCGCCCGTCGGAGGTGCCGGCCGCCGCGCGCTGATGACTCATCAGCGCGTAGCGGTCCTGCGCCTCCCGCGAGATGCCGTTCTCCTTCGCCATCTTCTCCGCCGATTGGCCCATCGTCTCGCCGGTGGACGGCTCCGCGATCGCGGGCGTGACGGGGACCAGATCCTTGGGCCGTGTGCGTCCGAACGTGGCGACCCGGGCGCCCACGCTCTTCGCTTTGCTGGCGTCCACCAGGATCCGGCTGAACCGGCGGGAGTGCAGGATGGGGATGTCCGAGAGCGACTCCACCCCGCCGGCGAGTACGACGTCGGCGTTGCCGAGCGTGATCTGATCGGCTGCGTTGTGAATGGCCTGCGCTGCGGATGCGCACGCCCGGTTGATCGTGTACGCCGGCACGCTGGGCGGGAGCTGCGGCAGCAGGCTGACCTCGCGCGCCACGTTCGGCGTGAGCACCGACGCCACGACCTGGCTGAAGATGACCTCGTCGATCTCGCGCCCATCGATCTCCGTCCGGTAGAGCAGCTCCCGGGCCGCGTGGCGCGCGAGCGCCACCGCGGGGATGTCCTGGAAGATCGTGCCGCTCTTGGCGAACGGGGTGCGCACGCCGGCGACGATGGCGACCCGCCGTCCGTTTATCATTGAAGGCGCCGTGCGACGACGCTCGCGACCGCGCGCCAGCGCTCGGCGTCCACCGGCTCGAGCACCTCGCGGCCGTGCACCACCTCGAGCGGGCGGACCAGGCCGTTCAGCTCGCCCGGCTGCAGCAGGTGCGCGGGGTTGCTCGGCCCCCAGCCGAGCTCGCGCTGCGCCGCGAGGAAGGTCTCCATGATCAGTACTCCGCCCGGCGCCACGCAGGCCACGACGTCGGCCATCCGGGCGCGATCCAGATAGTTGAACATCAGCACGGCGTCGAACGTCCCGAACGCGGGCCAGGGCCCCTCGAGGTCCGCACACTCGAACTCGACCGTCAGGCCACGTGCCGCAGCCAGCTCGCGGCCTGACGCCAGCTTTTCCGTGTCACGATCGGCGCCCCGGACGTTCGCGCCGAGGGCGGCCGCGGCGAGTGCATGGCGCCCCTCGCCGCACGCAAGGTCGAGGACGCGGGCGCCGGGACGGAGGAAATGAGCCTGCCAGAAAAACCAGGTACTGGGACGGGGAACGCGGGTGACAGGGCTCAGGGGCACGCTGGCCAGTCCTCACGGCGCGCCGGGCTCCGTGCGCTGACCGCGCACCCGGCGGATCTCTTGATCGTCGGCGGCGGCATCACCGGCGCGGGGATCGCACGCGATGCCGCCATGCGCGGGCTCCGGACGGTGCTGGTGGAACAAGGCGATCTCGGCGCCGGCACCAGCTCCCGCTCGAGCCGTCTGATCCACGGCGGGCTCCGATACCTCGAGCAGGGTCGGCTCCGGCTGGTGCTCGAGGCCAACCGCGAGCGGCGGGTGCTCCTGCGCCTGGCGCCCCACCTGGTCCGGCCCCTCCCGTTCGTGTTTCCCCTCCACCAGGGCGATCGGGTGTCGCTCTGGCGACTGGCCGCCGGGATGTGGTTGTACGACGTCCTCGCGCTGTTCCGCAATGTGGCCCCCCACCGCATGTTGAGCAAGCGGGCGTTGCTCGCCGGCGAACCGATGATCCGCGAGCGGGGCCTCGTCGGCGGGGCCCGGTATTTCGACGCCCAGTGCGACGACGCGCGGCTGGTGCTCGCGACCGCGCGCTCCGCGGCGAGCCACGGCGCGCAGATCGCTACCTACACCGCCGTCGAGGCCCTGGAGCTCACCGACGGCCGGGTCCGGGGGGCCCGCGTGGTGGACGTGCTCACCGGCGAGCGCGGCGTCGTGCGAGCCGCAGCGGTGGTCAACGCCACCGGACCCTGGACCGACCGCGTACGGGGGCTGGAAGACCCCGGCTGCCGCCCGCTCCTCCGGCCCACCAAAGGGGTCCACGCCGTCGTCCCCCGGAGCCGCCTGGGCCACCACGAGGCGATCGCCTTCCTGAGTCCCATCGACGGGCGGGTCATGTTCGCGCTGCCGTGGGGAGACGACTCCTACGTCGGCACCACCGACACCGACACGGGGGAGCCGCCCGAGACCGTCACCGCCAGGCCCGACGATCTCGTCTATCTCCTGCGCTCCATCAACGCGCTCTTCCCCAATGCGCGGCTCGGCGTCGAGGACGTGCGGGTGACGTGGGCGGGACTGCGCCCGCTCCTCGGGGACCGCGTGTCCGGACCATCGGGCGTGTCGCGGGAGCACGCGATCATCGAGGGGCCGGCCGGCATGCTCACGATCGCGGGCGGCAAGTTGACCACCTACCGCGTGATGGCGCAGGACGCCGTGGACCGCGTGCTGCAACAGTTCGAAGAGCGAAGCCATCGGGTCGAGGCGAGGGCGGCCCCGACGGACCGGGAGCCACTCCCCGGTGGCGAAACCGCGGAGTTCGGACCGTTCCACCGGAGCGCGCTCGAGATGGGGCTCAGCGAGGACACCGCGGAGCACCTGGTGCGGCACTACGGAACCGAAACGGCCGGCATCGTGAATCTCACCGCCACCCACCGGGAGCTCCAGCGGCGGCTGCACCCGCGGCACCCGGCCATCGAGGCGGAGGTCGTGCACGCCGCCCGCAGGGAGCTGGCCGAGCGGGTGGACGATGTGCTGGTCCGGCGGGTTCATCTGTACTACGAGACGCCGGATCGGGGGCAGGCAGCGGCCCACCGCACCGCCGAGTTGCTCGGGCACGAGCTGGGATGGCCAAGCACTCGGATGGTGGAGGAAGAAGCCCGGTACGGCGCGCTCACCGGGGTGTCAGCGGCCGCGTCTGCCGACTGAGCGGGGAGCGGACCCGATTGGAAGGGTGGAACCGGGCCCGTTATCTTTCCCCGTTCTTCCCCCTTTCTTGCCGCTGGAGCAGGCTGTGGATCCGAACGTCTTCGAAACCGCCAACGCCGGATTCGCGCAGGCGATGTACGAGGAGTTCCTGCGCGACCCGGCAGCCGTGGGTCCGGAGTGGCGCCGGCTGTTCGAAGGTGGGACGGTGGGGCTGGGGAATGGGGCCGATGGTCGGATGGACCGATGGACAGATGGTCAGACGGCCGTCACGCGCCCCGCCGCGGCAGCTCCTCCGGGACCCGGCCAGATCGCCACCGGCGCCTCGGTCCATCCGACCATCAGTCCATCCGGCCATCCGGCAGCTCCACCCCCCGGCGCCGTTCCCATCAAGGGCCCCGCCGCCCGTCTCGTCGCCAACATGAACGAGAGCCTGAGCGTTCCGACGGCGACCACGTTCCGGACGCTCCCCGTCGCCCAGCTCGAACGCTGTCGCAAGGATCTCAACGCCAAGCTCCAGTCCGCCGGCCGCCCCCAGAAGCTGTCGTTCACCCACCTCATCGCGTTCGCGCTGGTCCAGGCCGCCAAGCGCCATCCCGTCATGGCGCACATGCTGTCCGAGATCGACGGCACCCCCTATCGCGTGCAGCCGGACGGGCTCGGGCTGGGGCTGGCCGTGGACGTGCAGCGGAAGGACGGGAGCCGCGGGCTCGTGGTGCCGGTCATCAAGCGCGCCGACACGCTCGACTTCGCCGCCTTCCACGCCGGGTACGAGGCGCTGGTCGAGAAGGCGCGCACCAACAAGCTCCTGCCCGACGACTTCGCCGGCGCCGCCATGACGCTCACGAATCCCGGCGGTCTCGGCACGGTGGCGTCCGTGCCTCGCCTCATGACGGGCCAGGGGAGCATCATCGCCGTCGGCGCCATCGGGTATCCGGCCGAGTACACCGGCGCACCGGAGGAGCGGCTCCGGGACCTCGGCATCGCCAAGGTCATGACGGTTACCAGCACCTACGACCACCGCATCATCCAGGGCGCAGAGTCGGGCGCGTTCCTGGCCACCCTGGATCACCTGCTCCAGGGGGAGGAGCACTTCTACGACACCATCGCGGAAAGCTTGCAGCTATCCGCTATCCGCTATCAGCTGGTTCCGGCGGCGAGTCAGCGTCCCGGAGCGGCGGCGGCGGCCGTCGCGCCGGACATGCTCCACCACGTGGCCGCCGCCATGGCACTGGTGAAGGCGTTCCGCACCCATGGCCACCTCGCGGCCAGGATCGACCCGCTCGGCACCGAGCCGCTGGGCGACCCGGCGCTCGATCCCGGACCCCTCGGACTCACGCCCGAGATCATGGCGTCCATCCCGACGCCGCTGCTCCGCACCTACGTCCCCGGCGCCACGCTGGCCGAGTCGTACGCGCATCTCGAGGCCACGTACTGCGGCACGCTCGGGTACCAGATCGAGCACATCGCCAGCCACGAGCAGCGCGTGTGGCTGCGGGAGAAGATCGAGTCGGGCGAATTCCGCACTCCGCTCCGCCCCGAGGAGAAGTGGCAGCTCCTCCGCCGGCTGACGCGGATCGAAGCGCTGGAGAAGTTCCTCCACAAGGCCTATCTGGGCCACAAGCGCTTCTCGATCGAGGGCGTGGATCTGCTGGTGCCGATGCTCGACCTCACACTCGAGCTGGCCGCCGCCGGCGGTGCGCGCGAGGTGGTGATCGGCATGGCGCACCGCGGGCGGCTCAACGTCCTCGCGCACATCATCGGCCGGCCCTATGACACGATCTTCGCCGAGTTCGAGGGCGGCCGCTTCGTCGAGGGGAACCAGATCACGCCCGAGGGCGGCACCGGCGACGTGAAGTACCACCATGGCGCCGAAGGTGCGTTCCGGCTGCGGAACGGCAAGTCCATCGCCGTCACGCTCTCGCCCAATCCCAGCCATCTCGAGTTCGTGTCGCCGGTGGTGGATGGGCGCGCGCGCGCCATCCAGACGCTGCGCCGGGGACGGCGCGCGCACCACGATCCGGCGGTCGCGTTGCCGGTGCTGATCCACGGCGACGCGGCGTTCGCCGGGCAGGGCGTGGTCGCCGAGACGCTCAACCTGAGCGCGCTCCGGGGCTACGGCGTGGGCGGCACGCTGCACGTCATCACGAACAACCAGGTCGGCTTCACCACGGACGCCGAAGACGCGCGCTCTACCCGGTACGCGAGCGACATGGCCAAGGGGTTCGACGTGCCCATCATCCACGTGAACTCCGACGACGCCGAGGCGTGCCTCGCCGCCATACGGCTGGCGATGGCGTACCGCGACACGTTCCGCCGGGACGTCGTGATCGACCTGGTGGGCTACCGCCGCCACGGACACAACGAGGGCGACGAGCCGACCTATACCCAGCCGGTGATGTACGAGCGGATCAAGGAGCTGCCGCCGGTGCGTACCCGCTACGCCGCGCAGCTCGCGGAGGAAGGCGTGGCCGCCGCCGCCGACGCCGATCAGGAGTTCGAGCGCGTCTACCAGGACCTCGTCGCCGCGCAGCAGCGCTTCAAGGCGAGCCTCGGCAAGAGCACGGTGCCCGAGCTCGCGAAGCCGGTCGGCCCCGGCCAGGAGCCGGTGACTGCCGTCGCTGCCGAGACCCTCGCCGGCCTCAACGAGCAGCTCCTCACGGTGCCGGAGGGGTTCACCCTCAACCCCAAGCTTAAGCGCCAGCTCGACCGCCGGCGAACCGCGATGGGCGGGGAGGGCGGCATCGACTGGGCCCACGCGGAGGCGCTGTCGCTCGCGTCGCTCGTGGTCGAGGGCGTGCCGGTGCGGCTCACCGGGCAGGACACCGAGCGCGGCACGTTCAGCCAGCGGCACCTGGTGCTGCACGACGTCAAGACCGGCGACGCCTGGACACCGATGCAGCGGCTGCCCGGCGCCACCGCCCCCCTCGAGCTCCACAACAGCCCGCTGTCCGAGCTCGCCACCCTCGGGTTCGAGTACGGCTACAGCGCGGAGGCGTCCGAGGCGCTGGTGCTATGGGAGGCTCAGTTCGGCGATTTCATCAATGGCGGGCAGGTCATCGTCGACCAGTTCCTCGCCGCTGGGCTCTCCAAGTGGGGCCTCACGACGAGGCTCACGCTGCTCCTGCCGCATGGCTACGAGGGCCAGGGTCCGGAGCATTCGAGTGCCAGGCTCGAGCGATTCCTCCAGCTCGCGGCCGAAGGCAACCTCCGGGTCGCAAACCCGACGACGCCCGCGCAGTACTTCCACCTGCTCCGGCGGCAGGCCAAGCGGACCCGTCAGCGACCGCTGATCGTGATGACGCCGAAGAGCCTGCTCCGGTTGCCGGCCGCCACGTCGCGACTCGAAGAGCTGGCCGACGGGCTGTGGCAGCCGGTCCTCGACGACGCGTGGGCCACGGCGCGGGCGGCACAGATCCGGCGGATCGTGCTGTGCTCGGGCAAGATCTACTACGATCTGCTCGCGGAGGCCGAGAAGATGGGCGAGAACCGCCCGGCCATCGTGCGGATCGAGCAGCTCTACTCATTCCCCTGGCAGGAGATCCGCGTCGTGCTGGCGCACTATCCGGCGCTCGAAGACATGATCTGGGCCCAGGAGGAGCCCCGGAACATGGGAGCGTGGATCTATCTCCGCTCCAAGCTGGCGGAGGTGATGCCACACCAGGCGGAGCTCCGCTACGTGGGGCGCCCGGAGCGCGCGAGCCCGGCGGAAGGCTATCCGGCGGCACACGCGGCGGAGCAGGCGCGGATCGTGGCTGACGCGCTCGGCACGGGGGAGCAGCGCGAGTCCACCCAGACGACCGTGGTGACGGAGGAAGCGAAAGCCTGATGGACGGATGGACCGATGGACTGATGGCCCGTAACCCCGCAAACCAAACGGCCCTCCGGAAAGCTCACAGAGGGCCGTCTTGCGTCGGGTCATCTGGCCATCCGGCCATCTGACCATCAGCCCATCTTACGCTCCCTTCGCCAGCATCGGCCGCTCGCTCGCCTTGCGCGCGAGCTCCTTGAGCGGCTCCGAAAGGTGGTCGCCGTAGTGGAGGAGGAATACGCCGCGCGCGCGCTTCATCATGAGGAAGGCGAGCAACGGCGTGTCCGCCTTGGCCGCGTTGCAGTCGCGGCAGGCGAGCACCAGGTTGTCGGGCCGATCGTAGGCGGTCTGGCCACGGCGGGGACGCACGTGGTCCAGCGTGATCACCTCCGGCGAGGTCTCGGTGCCGCAATAGGCGCACACCGATCCGTGTTGCGCGAGCAGCCAGTCACGATGAGACTGCATGGAACGGCCGGAGGAACGGCGAAAGGTGGAGGAGACTTCTACAAACGGGCGTCTGCTTCGGTTGGATCTGCGTGCCACAAAGTGTTCAGTTTTAAGGTTATGCGCCGGCCGCCTTGGCCGGGGGGATGCCCAGGATGGGATCCGCCTGTTAACGCAAGTACAACAAGTTTAATGCCAGGAAGGTTCTTCCGGGTAGTGGCTAGGGCAAACTGAGCGGGTCGGTGACCGGCGGAGCGTCCGCCCGGACCTCCGGCTCCAGCAGCCTCCCCCAGGAGGCGTTATAAGGATGGACCTCCTTCACGGGCCGGCCATCCGCCTCCATGGGCCGCCCGTCGTTGGCCCAGGCGAACAGACTCCCCTCGAGATTCCGGACGTTGGTGAACCCCTGCCGCCGTAACCAGTCGGCGACGCGGCCACTGCGGTAGCCGACCGAGCAATACACCACGATCGGCGTATCCCGCGGAAACGCCTCCATGTGCCGGAGCAGTGGCCGTATGGGATCGATGCGGCGCGCACCGGCCAGGTGACTCAGCTCGTACTCCGGCGCGGTGCGGGCGTCGAGCATGAGGGGGGGTCCGCGGCTCGAATCCGCGGGCCACCCGGCCAGCTGCGCGGGGCCTATCCACGCCAGCGCCGGGAACTTGCGGGCGGTCACCCGCCGTACGAGGTCCAGCCCGATGGGTCGGGCCTGGAAATAGAGCACGCCCAGCAGGGCCAACGGCAGGACGACCAGGAAGCCGAGCACGAGGGCGATCTTCAGACCCCGGTTGCCGGTGCGCCGGGCCCAGTGCCCTGGCTCCTGTTCGGGCTCGTCGGGCCGGAGGTGGGTGCGAACCCGCATCAGAGCGGCCGGAAGAGCTCAGCCAGCGCGAGCGTGTCGGCGGTGTAGTAGACGGCTGCGGCCATGCCCATATCATGGGTTCCTCGGCAGCCAGACGGCAAGAGCGACGTGCCGCCAAGACTGCCGAAGGTCAGGCGGAGTGGTGTTACCGGAATTGGCGCGGTGAGGATGGACGGGTGCAGGAAGCGGGCTCGGGAGTTACCGGATCAGGCGGGTGTCCGGAAATGCCGAATACCACCCGAACCAGAACGCGCGGTGCGCCGGGAGCCGCTCGAGCGCGATGTCACCGCGGCGCAGCGCGGCCTCGCTCACGGTCCAGGCATTCCCATCCGCATCCCGGGCCGACCCGCGCCCGTCCCAGCTCGCGAAGCGCCGTCCACGGCTGGCGTAAACCCGGTTCGCGCCGGTCGGATCGGTGAGGATGACGAAAGCGATCCCACCCAGCCGGTCGTTGTAGACCGGATGCCGGCTCAGGAAATCGGCCGAGATCGCGAGCGGGTCGGTGGGCGCTCGGTTGAAGCGGAGCGCCAGCACCTCGGCCTTGTTCGGGAGCCGCTCATCCAGCCGGGGCACCCCGAACATCAGCTCGTCGGTCGCGAAGTACTCGCGATAGGCCACGCCTTCGCCGTAGTCGCGCCGATGGCCGGTCTCGAGCGAGAGGACTTTGGTTCCCGGGTGCCGCTTCCGCCACTCGCCCCAGGTCGTGGTAACTACGAACAGCGGCTCCAGTTCGATGCCTTTCCCGACCAGCGGGCCGACCACGGGAGTCCCGGTCAACGTGGACCAGAGCGACTTGGTCGCGGCATCGTACATCAGCTTGTTCGACCGGTACAGGAATCCGCTGGTTCCCAGGATGTGGTGCATTCCGCCGCTGACGACCCGGTAGAAGATCATCGACCCGCACAGGGTGCAGTACACCCCGTTCAGCTCTTCCCCGCCGATCCGGTCGCGCACCATCTCGTGCCAGGCCAGGATGCGCTTCGGGTACGCCCGCGCGTCGCCGTTCCGCTCGATCCCGAACACGACGTTGTCGTCCGCCAGGTAGCTGGCTTCGCGGGCGGCGGGCATCTTCGGGTGGTCGAGAGGTGGGATGCCGTCGCGCACCACGCCGCCCCAACGGATCTCGTCCAGCCGGATGCTGGCCGCGGGCCGCTCGTCGAAGTATTCCGTGAATCGGGGGTCGATCGCGCCGTAGAGCGTCGCCTTGAACTCCGCGTACTCCGGGTGGCTCTCGCGCACATGCTGCCAGATCCACTCGTACCAACCGTCGAGATCACGGTCGTGGCGCTGTCCGGTGCCCCGCTCGAGCAGGCCCAGCACGGCCTGCTGCGTCCGGACGTCCGGCGCGAACCCGGCCAGTTCGACCAGCATGACGGCGTAGGCGTTGCGCCAGCGCTCAGCAATAAGCGATCCGGCCCGCTCAGCGCCTGCCCGGTGGTCTCCCACCAGCTGGAAGAAGGCGGCAAGCGGAACGAGCGGAGGGGGCGACGCCCGGCGAGTCTGCGCCGCCGCGGGGGCGGGGGCGGCGAGCGAGGCGAGCAGCAGGCAAGTGTTGAGCGAACGGTGCATCGGCGCGTCTCCTGGTGAGAGGTAAACGCGCCGACGCTGCGAGCGGATCTCCGTCAGCCCGGCGCTTTCCCCGCAAGCGCCGCGACGCTCGAGCGGGCACGATCGCGCAGCTCGGCGTAATACTCCTCGCGGACGCCGAGCGCGTTCGCCTGGCACATGGGTATCAGCTGGTCGCCGACCGGCACGTGGAACACACACAGGTCGCGGCGTTCCTGCCCCCGCGGCGACTCGGCCTCGGCGCGGCTCATGAAATGGTGGCTGATGATGACGAGGCCGCCGATCCGGGCGCGGCCGGTCGCCAGCCGGGCGAGGAGCCGACACGGATGCTCCGGATCGAAGCGGCGGAGCCAGTGCGCCGCGCATCGCATCGCGCCGCCGAAGACGAAGCCGGGCGCGCGCGCGGCGAGCGCCGCCCACCGCGTGGCGCGCTCCAGCGGGCCGTCGAGCCGGAAGGTGATCCCCCCGAAGCGATCGAGAAAACTGTCCACGATTCGCTCGTCCGTCGGATCCCCGGTGTAACGCAGGGCCTCGAAGAGCGGCTCGCGGCCGGGCACGGTGAGCACCAACCCCGGCATATAGCGGTTGCAGTCCGGGTGGCCGATCCAGAGCTGGCCCCGGTTCGCGCGTTCCGATGCTTCCGGACCATCGTAGAGCCCTTCGGCGATGTGCTCCCACAGCGTTTCGACGGACACGCCCTGCAGCACGGATTCGGTCCGGCCCACCTGCGCGAGCGGCTGGAAGCTTATCAGCCGGAAGGCGTCGGCATTCCGCTTGAGCCACCGCACCACTGCGGGAACGCCCGCGACGCTGTCGGCGGTGACGGTCATCGTTGTGGCGGCGCGCAGCGGTCGCCCCGTCTCCTGCGCCACGCGGCGGATCATCGTCGCGAACTCGTCCCGGAGCGGGTTGAGCCCCGCCTCGCTGGTGGCGTAGCGGTAGGCGTCGCCCACCCGGCCCCGCTGCGTGGTGTCGATGTGGATGCTCACCTCGACCAACCCACCCTCGACCACGAGCTGCTCGAGCAGACCGGGGCGGCGGCGGAAGCCGTCACCATGGGTCATCAGCATCGGGATGAGGTCGAGCCGCTGCGCGTAGCGCAGGAGCTCGATGACCTCCTCGACCGGCCTGAGGAGCACCTCGCCGTCGGTGAGCTGGAGGTTGCCGCCGTTGCCCAGCGTGGGGCGGAGCCGGCGTATCTGAGCCTTGATGGCCTCGACCGGTTCGGCTGGAATCCGGTTGGCTTCCTCGCCCAGGTAGCAGCCGCGGCAGGCGAAGTCGCAGCGCGGCATGGCGCCGATGGTCGCGCCGCAGCCGTTGCCGCCCCGGCCCAGCATCTGGCGGGGGCCTTGGAGGTGATCCGGAACGCGCGCCCGCGAGCGGGCCAGATTGGCGCGCGTCTCCGCGAGCACCGGCTCGCTGAGAATCGATGCGAGCCTCCGGATCCGCTCCATCATCGACGGTTGAACCACAAAGAGAGGAACGACACAAAGAACTCCCGACAATCGCCGCGGCTGCCTCCGCTTCGAACTGTTGAACCACAAAGAGAGAAAGGGCACAAAGACTTCAGTACAAGCCGTGGACCTGCCGGTGTACCCGGCGAAGCTGCGGGATTGTCGGGAGTTCTTTGTGTCCTTCCTCTCTCTTTGTGGTTCAACCGTCGATGATGGAGCGGATCCGGAGGCTCGCATCTTTGTGGTTCAACAGTTCGAAGCGGAGGTGGCCGCGGCGCGCGCCTTCTCCTGGCTGTTCAGTGTCCAGTCGTACTCGATGTACTCCCACGTCTTCCACCGCCCGCTCTCGAGCAGCTCCCGCTCCGGCCCCGGCGGGTGATACCCCGCGATGTACTTCGCCACCGCCTCCCTGCTCCCCCTGAAATCCTTCTCGTAGTCCCGGAACTTGAACACCTGGCTCACGTACACCGCTCGCGCGGCTGCGTCCACTCGGTTCTTCTCCGGGGAGCGGAGAAGGAACACCCGCGCCTGCTCGTCGAGCTGCTCCTCCAACCGGGCGCCGGTGTACGCCTCGCTCCGGAGCGGCGGGCAGCCCATCGCCGCGCAGACCAGCGCGAAGTGGATCCTCGGCTCCTTGAACTCCGGTCGGATGATCTTCTGCTCTATGTGGTCCAGGCCGTACGGCGCCCCGCCGACCACCGCCAGCTTCTCCTTCCATGGGCCGTAGGCCCTTATCCCGAACAGCCCCCTGTTGATGTTCCGGATGGATTCGCGCTCGTCGTGCTTGTTGATGAGCTGGATCGTGTACGCGTTGTACGCGTTGATCCAGAAAGCGAGCTGCTCGTCGCGCGGGAGCGAACGCGGATCGAACTGTGCAAGGCTCTGGAGGTAGCCCGCGAACTCGGGCGAGGCCTTGAGGGCGTCGTAGTCCACCATGCCGCCAGCAACATGCGCCCGGAGCAGCCGGTCGAAGGCGCCGTGATCGAACGTCTGGGCGGCGGCGGCGGACGGCGCAGCGAGGGTCAGGACGGCGGCGGTGGCGACGGCGGCGAGGTGGCCTGTGACTCGGGACATGGCGTCCTTCCCTGTGGATCGCGTTTCGCTCTCCTCCTATACGTCTCCGGCCAGGGGACGGATTGGATCAGATCAGGGCAGGCTCTCGGCCAGGTACAGGCGCCGGCCCCCGATCTCGAGCGTTTGCCAGCGCGACGGGACCACGCGGGGCGCTCCCGTCCGAAGCGAGTCGAGCCAGCGCGGGTCCCAGGCATAGGAGTCGCCGCGGAGCTCGCCGACGCGCGACCAGCCGGCCGCCGTTCGCGCATAGACGTTCATCGGGAACCCGTTGACGCTTACGATCTCGGCCACCCCGTCGCCGTCGAGATCGACTACGAGCATCACGCATGCCACCCGAGGCACCCGCAGGCAGACGGGTCCCGCCCCCGCGGCGCTGTCCGCCTGCTGCCGGAAGTAGGTGACGAGGTCGGGATCCAACGACGCGCCGCTGGGCAGGACTTCGATGTGCCCCGCGAGGTCCACCGGAGGCTCCACCTGATCCCACCGGCGGGCCTTCGTGAGGCTCGCCGAGGCCATGCGCTTGATCTCCCCGGCCTCGGGGTGCCCGGCCGGGCCGGCCGCCAGCTGCCGGAGCGCCCGGTCGCCGAACACGCCGAGGTTGAAGCGCAGGTAGTCGTAGTCGAACTTCGCGGCCGGCACCCGGCCGGCGAGGAGACGGGACAACTGGTCCGCCGCCGCGAGCCGCTTGGGCTCGAGCAGCGGGCTGTTCACTGCTAGGATCAGCCCGACCACCACCCACGCCATCGCCGTGTTCACCCGGCCGATCGACGCCATCCACGGGCCGTCGCGGAACGCGGCGAAGACGTACCCCGTGCCGTACAGTGCGACGACGGCGATGAGCAGCGCAGCCCAGATCCGGTCGACGGAGAGCCCATGCTGCGCGATCCGGAGCGAGAGCGAGTACGCCGAGAGCGCCGCGTACACCGGCACGGCGAGCACGGCGATCCGGAGCGCGACCTGAAGCCAGCGCGGATAGGAGGGCGGCTGCGCGCCGTCCTGATACGCGGCGTTGAAGAAGAAGAGCAGGAATACCTGGAGCCACAGCATGAGAAAAGTGGCGTGGCCGGTCTTCCAGAGCGGCGCCAGCCCGGTACCGGGCAGCGTGAGGAGGAAGGCAGACGCGATGAGCGCGACCAGCGGCAGCAGCCACGCGAGCACCCCGAACAGATGGCGGCGCAGCAGCAGGACGAACTGCTCCCGCGACTGCGCCAGCGCGACGGCGTACCCGAACGTGACCGAGGTGACCGGATAGACGAACGCCGGCTCCTGAAACAGCTCCTCGAACACCTGTACCCCGATGACGTCGAAGAGCTCCGCCCAGAGCCACAGGAGGGCCCAGAACAATCCGGTGAACAGCGCCGCCTGCACCACCACGAGAGTGTTCTGCCACCCGGCCTCGAACAGCTCGGCGTAGGGTGGCGTCGCGCGCGGCCGCCCACTCTGCACGCTGGTCTGCAGGAACGGCGTAAGGATCCACCAGAGCGCGGCGACCGAGAGCCCGAACGCGAACACGATCCCCGAATTGCGCCACCCCAGCAACGGAACGACGGTCGAGCCGGCGTAAGCGCCGACCACGGCGAGCAGCGCCGCGAACCCGGCGATTCCGCGGAGGAACAGCGGATCGCGGAGATGCGCGGGGTCGAGGTGGAGGACCAGCGGAACGACCGTGAAGATCGCGTACAGCGGAAAGACCCACCGGGGGTCGGTGGCGGGCCAGACCTCAGCATCGAGCGCCCGGTGCAGCCCGTAGAGCGC
>JBOHSN010000007.1:0-69447 GCA_050733215.1 Gemmatimonadales bacterium | reverse complement strand
TGGTACCATCGATTTCGGCGGCTGCGCATCCGCGATGAACGACGCGTGGACATGCATCAAGCGTTCGTCTCGCTCGCCACGGCGCTCATCCTGCTCAGCTTTCTGAGCCGGTTATGAAATGCTCTCTTAGCAACCTGGCGGCCACCGTGGCAGCTGGTCGACCCGGCGCGACCACCGTTGCCGCCACGATGTTTGCCGCGCACGCCCAGGGAATCAGAGTCTTTGTCACGGGTGGCATTGGCGGTGTTCATCGCGATGCCAGCGTCAGCGGGGACGTGTCAGCGGATTTGACGGCCCTGTCGCGCATTCCGATCGCCGTCGTGTGCGCGGGTGCCAAGGCGATCCTGGATCTGCCACGCACGGTGGAAATGTTGGAGACGCTCGGCGTCCCCGTGTTCGGCCTCCAGACGAACGAGTTTCCCGCGTTCTATCGCCGATCCAGCGGGCTATCCGTGGACAGCCGGATGGAAACGATCGAGGAACTGGCTTCTGCGATGCGCACGCACTTTGCTCTCGGCCTTGGAACTGGCGTGCTGATCGCCAACCCCATTCCCGCCTCCGATGAACTGCCAACCGAAACGTATGAACGGGCGCTTGAGACGGCCCTGTCCGATGCCGAACGGCAGGATGTGCGGGGCCGCAGCGTCACACCGTTTTTGCTGGAACGTCTCAGGGCACTGAGCAAGGGCGAGAGCGTCCGGGCAAATCTCGCCCTGCTGATGAATAACGCTCGTGTAGGAGCCCAACTCGCGAGGGGCCTCGCGCAGCGGGGCTGAAGCCCGGCAACATATCCACTCCAACGAGCGCTCGTCCTCGCGATCGCGGCAGAGGCCGCATCCGATCGGATCTCGATCCGCAAGGGTCTTCACTGACCCCGACGCAAACCAAGGAGGCAGCCATGAGCACGACCGCAGTCCGTAGCAACGACGCGACCAGCGACGCGCGCGTCGGGAAGGTCGCCATGAAGCTCGAGGTGGTCACCATCCCCGTCTCGGATGTCGACCGCGCGAAGGAGTTCTATGGAGGTCTCGGCTGGCGGCTCGACGCCGACTTCACCACGGGCGACGACCACGTGGTCCAGTTCACGGCTCCGGGCTCCCAGTGCTCGGTTCACTTCGGCACGAACCTCACGTCCGCCGCGCCCGGATCCGCCCAGGGCTTGTTCCTGATCGTCTCCGACATCCAGGCTGCGCGCGACGAGCTGGTCGGGCGCGGCGTCGAGGTGAGCGAGGTGTTCCACTTCGCCGGCTGGAACCGCCTGGACCCCGACGCGCGGTTGAGCGGCCCCGCTCCGGACCGGCGCAGCTACGGGTCGTTCCTGTCGTTCAGCGACCCGGACGGCAACGGCTGGCTGTTGCAGGAGATCACGACGCGACTCCCCGGACGCGTCGCCGGCGACACGACGTACGCGTCGGTGGCCGACCTTTCGCAGGCGCTGCGGCGCGCGGAGGCTGCCCACGGCGAGCACGAGAAGCGCACGGGGCAGCGGGACGCGAACTGGCCAGACTGGTACGCCGCGTACATGGTGGCGGAGCAGGCCGGGACGGAGCTGCCGAAGTGAGCTGGCCGCGGCCTCGAGGCCAGTGCGACCACCATGGTCGCCGGCACGCTAGGGACGCGCGAGCGTCGAACGGTGAACGTAGCCGAGCACCTCGCCCTCCAGCGCCACACGATACCAGCCCCGCTGGAGCGAGTCCGCCAGAACCGTGTCACTAGGCAGGAGCACCGCCTCGACGTCGGCGCCCTTGCTCCGCGACTTACGCACCTTGGTCCAGGTTCGAGCGACGAGGACCTCGCCCGCGCTGTCAGGCGGCAGCGGGGCGGCTGTCGTCGTGTCCAGCCGGGCTGCTGCCGTCGTCGTGTACGGGACCTCCGAGACGGCCGAGGTGGAGTCGCGGACGAAAGAGGACTGCTGTTCCAGGGGCCGGCTGGATCGAGCCAGCTCGACCGCCGTCAGGGCAACTGTGATGGCGATGATTCCCCATGCCACCCTCGGCGACATGAGTCGGCGCAAATCCCGGGAGGGATCGACGTCCCGGGTTGCCGGAGCCACCAGCTCGCGGCCGCAGCCGGGACAGCGGGTGGCGATGCTCAGGGCCCGTTTGCCGCATTCACCGCAGTGTTTGTAGGACCCGCCCATCACCGCTGCCCTCGCTCCTGTTGCGTGCTCGACGCCATCGGACCTGTAAGGCCTGACACAAGAGCCCATCGTTTGGCTGGTTGGGACTATGAGGGCTGCTCGCTCGAGTTGCGGGTGGCAAGTCGAGTGCCACGGGAGGCAATGCGCGCCTCCGCCGCGGCCCAACCGGCCTCGAACGGGTAGCCGGGCCGGTCGAGATCGATCACCAGCGGCGCATGGTCCGATGGGATTGGCTTGCCCTTCCTAGCCTCCCGATCGATCTCGGCCCAGACGATGCGCTCCGCCAGCGGGCGGGTGACCAGGAAGTGATCGATCCGCATGCCGAAGTTCTTGTGGAAGGCTCCAGCGCGGTAATCCCACCAGGTGTAGCGACCCGGGTCGGCACGATGCAGGCGATAGGCGTCCACCAGACCCCAGCGGCAAAGCCGGAAGAAGGCATCCCGCTCCGGCTGGGAAACGTGGGTCCCGCCGCGGCAGGCCTCCGGATCCCAGACGTCCTTGTCATCCGGGGCGACATTGAAGTCCCCCCCGAGCACCAGGGGCTCCGCGGGATCGGCCTTGCTGACGAGCCAGTGGGCGAGACGAGCGTACCAAGCCAGCTTGGCCTGGTAGAAGGGTGAGCCGACCGACCTTCCGTTCGGTGCGTACACGGATACGACGCGCATACCACCGCAGGTGGCGGCGATCATCCGCGCCTCGGCCAGCGGCTCATCATCACCGACGCTCGGGGTCCGCGCCTGGTGCAGGGGTTCGCCGAAGTTGGTCACCACGTCGTCGATACCGTCGCGGGCGGCGATCGCTACTCCGTTCCATTGGCCCTCGCCATGGTGGACCAGCTCATACCCGGCGTCGCGGAATGCCGCCACTGGTGCCTCCGCATCCGCCAGCTTGGTCTCCTGCATCAGCAGCACGTCCGGCCGCACCCGTTCGAGCCACCAGGAGACCTTCTCCAGGCGCGCCTTGAGCGAGTTCACGTTCCAGGTGGCGATCCGCATGACGCTGGCTGCGCGTGTCAGCTGCCGGGGCAGGCCTCGTCTGCCTACGGGTTGTTGACGCTCAGGAACACTAACTGCCCGAGCCGTCCTGCGTGGGGACGGGACGTTGCATGGTCCGCGGGCGCCTCCGGATCGAGCCCAGGAGGGGCATTTCAAGGGCGGCAGCCGATTATCCGGCTGACGGCCTTCGCCTATTTGCGAGGGGTGAGTCAGTAACTGAGTGAGTTACTCACAACCCGATGGGACTTCGGCACGGGAGTCTCGAAATCAACGACCGCCCGCATCGTGTGGGGATCGGGTTGCGGATAACGGAGCAGCGTGGTGGTGTCGCGCCACCCACCGGCCGCGGCGACTCCTTCAAGGGGAGATCCTTCCGCTCCGTCGCCCACGCGCGTCTAAACGCGTGGGCGAGACGGCTGTCCGCTAGCGCTCGCGGCAGCCTACTCCGATTCGGCGGGCCCGCGCCAGGTAGACGGCCTGGCATTGCAAGTACGATTGTATACAATTATACTTGTATTCAACCATACTTGTAATGGCAGGCCTCATGATCGATCGGGATCGGGAACGGGCAGAACTCGGGGCATTTCTTGAAGCCGGAGAGCCACGCCTTGTGCTGCTCTACGGCCGGCGGCGCGTAGGGAAGACCTACCTCCTGACCAACGTCTGGCCGACTGCCAATACGTTCTACTTCACAGCGGCGAATACCACGCCGGCCCAGAACCGACTGGCCCTCGTGGCGGAGGTGGCCCGGTGGAGCGACCAGGCGCTGAACCCGGAGGACTATCCTACCTGGCGGACGGCGTTCCGGCTGTTGCTCGAACTGCAAGCGCCGGCCCCGCTCGCCGTCGTCCTGGACGAGTTCCAGTACCTCGGCGAGTCGGAGCAGGACTTGGCTGGTGTCGCCTCGGAGCTCAACGCCGTCTGGGAGCAGCGTCGCCCGGCCCGGCCTCTGGTGCTGGCCCTCTCCGGTTCGGCCACCCGCACAATGGAGGCATTGGACGCGGGTGCCGCTCCCCTCTATGGCCGGTTCCACTGGCGGACCGAACTCCGCCCCTTCGATTACTTCCACGCCGGCGAGATGGCCAGCTTCCGCTCGCTCCGCGATCGCGCCGCTGCCTACGGGGTATTCGGCGGCATTCCGCGGTACCTCGCGGCCGTGCGCCCCGGCCGGTCGCTCGCCCAGAATGTGGCCGACACCTTCCTGCACCCGCGTGGCGAGGTCCGCGCCCAAGTCGAGACCGCGCTCCTACAGGAGCAAGGATTGCGCGATGTGGCGAGCTACCACGCCGTGCTCAGGGCGATTGCGGATGGCCGGACCGAGCTCAACGAGATCGGCCAGCGGGCTGGGATGGCGACCGACACCGCCTTACGGCAAAAGGTTGATCGACTCATCGCTCTTGGGTACGTGGAGGCGCATCGGAATTTGGGCGCCAAGCCCAAAGAGCCCTACCGCTATCGGCTGGCTGACCCTGCCCAGATGTTCCACACAACCTTCGTCGCCCCATTCGAGGCCGAACTGGCTCGTTACAGCCCGAAGGCCGTGTGGACCGAGCAGGTGCTACCGCGTCTGGATACCTACATGGGCCACGTCTTCGAGCGCATGGTAGAGCAGGCGTACTCTCGTCTGCGCGACCGGTATCGTCTTCCAATGGTCAGCGAGTGGAGTCGCTGGGAGGGCGCCGATCGTGAGGGTCGTTCGCTGGAGATCGACATCGCGAGCGTGCTGAGTGACGGCGGCGTGCTCACCGGAGCCATTAAGTGGAATCGGCGTCCCATTCCGCTGGATGTCCACCGTGACCACCTCACGACGCTCGAACGATTAGCGGCTGCCGGCGTGAAATGGGCACACGCAGCCCTGCGGCCCGAGGCTCCACTGCTCTATGTGGCAGCTGGTGGGTTTGTGTCGGGGTTCGAGGCCAACGCGCTCAGCTCAGGTCACCCCGTCGTCCTCTGGACCCTTCGCGACCTGTATGCCGCCAGCATGCGCCCTCGCCGCAAACCAAATCGGACTAATCCATAGAACAGGCCCGGATGGCCGAGCCCAGCTCGAGGCGCGCTAACAGCCAGCCCGCGCATCCGCTGGGCCGGGGTGAGATTCTGGCCTACCTGGTTAGCCAATCGCGCTTAAGCTGCGGTGGTCATGTCGAGGAGGGATGAGGAGCATGCGAATTGGCAATCTGGGCTCGGGGCTGATGGGCGGCAAGCTCGGGACGCTTTTCGCGCGCGCCGGGCACGAGGTGGTCTTCAGCTACTCACGCCGCCGGAAGAAGCTGGAGGAGCTGGCGCGGGACGCCGGAGGCAAGGCTCGGGCCGGCACCCCGGGCGAGGCCGTGCGGGACGCGGACGCGCTCCTGCTCGCCGTGCACTGGTCCAAGATGGACGACGTGCTGCGGCAGGCCGGCGACGTGTCGGGCAAAGTGCTCGTGAGCTGCTCGCTGCCGATGAACGAGGACGACACTGAGTTCGTCGTTGGCCGGACCTCCTCGGGGGCGGAGAAGCTCGCGCGGAAGGTGCCGCGCGCCAGGGTCGTCTCCGCTTTCGGCACCGTGCCCAGCGAGGTGCTGTTCGGCGTGTTCGAGGCCCGGGGCCGCGCCCCCCGGCCGACCCTGGTGTACTGCGGCGACGACGCGGAGGCAAAGGAGGTGGCCGCGGCGCTGATCCGCGACGTTGGCTTCGATCCGGTGGACGCCGGTCCCCTGCGGATCGCGCGGTACGCCGAGCCGTTCGCCCTGCTCGTCGCGCAGCTCGCGTACGAGGGGGCAGGCGGCCCCGAGCTGGCGTACCGCTTCGAGCGGTTCGGGGCATAGCTCGCTCCGGCGTCTCTACCCGGATTCAGGGGGATTGGCGCACTTCGACATCTGGTTGAGCAAAACACGACAGGTTCCAGCATCCGCGCAAGCAAACTCCAGCATCCGCTTCCTGCGCGTGCCTCATTCGGTGTGCCCGCCCGCGCGTTCCCATGAGCGTTTTGCGCGAGCTTCTTCAGCTCTCCCCGTTGCGCGAATAGCTGAATACCACCTCATGACCGCGGGCGAAGAGTGTCCCGAGTTTGCCACCCATCGCCCCCGAACCCCAGAATGCCGACGGGCATGCTGGTGTCCGGGACGTCAGACGGTCGCCGTCAGACCCGAGGCCTCGATACCTGCGGCGGCCAGCAACCTTTCCATCTTCTCCCGCGTGTCCGTCCCCGGCGCCGGCAGGTAGGTGACAAGATGGAGCGAGGCCGACCGCTCGTCGGCCAGGTCCAGGACCGTGTAGTCGAAGGACAGGCGGCCCACCTCCGGATGGTCATAGCACTTCACACCGTCCTGGACGAGCTGCACGTCGTGCTGGCTCCACCATTCGGCGAATTCGCCGCTCCGGGCACGCAGCAGGTCGACGAGCTCGTTGAACCAGGGGTCGTCCACATTGCGGGCGTATGCCGCCCGGAGCTTCGCCACGCAGTCCCGCGCATGGAGCTCCCAGTCTACCAGCATCCGCTGCTTCCGCGGGTCCAGATAGAGCTGGTACAGTGCATTCCGCTCGATCCCCTGCATCGCGGCGAGGTCGCCGTGGATCACGGTTGCGGCCTCGTTCCAGGCCACGATGTCCCAGCGCTCGCCGTAGACCCAGGCCGGGCAAATCCCCAGGTGATCCAGCAGGCGTTGGAGTCGGTCACTGACCGCGCCCGGACGGGACGCGCCGTTCCCGTACTCCGTGACCCCGTAGCCCGCCAGGGTCAGCAGATGCTGGGACTCTCCCGGCTCGAGCCGCAGCGCGCCCGCGATGCGCCGCAGCGTCTCGGGAGACGGGTGGACATCGCGGGCCTGCTCCAGCCAGGTGTACCACTCGGTGCTGACGCCGGCCAGCGCCGCGACCTCTTCACGCCGGAGGCCCGGCGACCGGCGGTCGCCAGGCCCGCGAGACGTGGCGATCGAGATCCTCTACTGCGGGGTTTGTCACTCGGACTTGCACACGGTCCGTAGCGAGTGGAGCGACTGGAACCGCACCATCTATCCAGTGGTGTCCGGCCACGAGATTGTCGGGCGGGTGGTGCAGGTCGGCGAACAGGTGAAGGGATTCCGCGAGGGAGAGCTGGCCGCCGTCGGTTGCATGGTGGACGCGTGCGGCGTGTGCGCCGAGTGTCGCGCCGGGCTGGAACAGTACTGCCAGAACGAGATCACTTTCACCTACAACAGCCCGGACAAGCATACCGGAACGGTGACCTACGGCGGGTATTCCAACCGAATCGTGGTGGACGAGCGCTTCGTGCTCCGGCTGCCGGAAGAGCTCCACCCGGCCGGAGCCGCGCCGCTCCTCTGCGCCGGGATTACGACCTACTCGCCGCTCCGCCACTGGAACGTCGGCGCAGGCTCCAGGGTCGGCATCGTCGGACTGGGCGGCCTGGGCCACATGGGCTTGCAGTTCGCTCACGCCTTCGGCGCCCACGTGGTGCTGTTCACGACCTCGCCGGGCAAGACGGCGGACGCCAAGCGCCTCGGAGCCGACGAAGTGGTCGTGTCCAAGAACCCCGATGAAATACGGAAGCACGCCAACGGACTCGACTTCATCCTGGATACGCTGGCCGTCCCGCACGATCTCGACGCGTATCTGGGACTGCTCAAGCGCGACGGCACCCTTTGCCTGGTCGGCGCGCCAGACCGCCCCCATCCGGCCACCAACTTCACCAGTCTCCTGTTCAAGCGCCGCCGGTTGGCCGGCTCGATCATCGGCGGGATCCAAGAGACCCAGGAGATGCTCGATTTCTGCGCCGAGCACGGCATCGTTTCGGAGGTGGAGGTGATCCCGATGCAGCAGATCAACCAGGCCTACGAGCGAATGCTGAGAAGCGACGTGAAGTACCGGTTCGTCATCGATATGGCGTCGCTCGAGCAGGAAGCCGAGGCCTGAGATTCCGATGACGTCCGTGCTGCGAAACCTCGTGGTCCTGGTGACCGGAGCGACCGACGGCATCGGGCTGGCCACCGCCCGCCTCTTGACCGGGGAAGGGGCCGGCGTGCTGGTCCACGGGCGCAACCCGGCGAAGGTCGGCCAGGTGGTCCGCGAGCTGCGCGACGGCGGCGGGGAGGTGGAGGGATTCGTGGCCGATCTGGCGTCGCTGGAGCAGACGGCAGGCCTGGCGCGCGAGGTGGCGGAACGAGCTCCCAGGCTGGACGTGCTGATCAACAATGCCGGCATTGGAGCGGGCCCGCCCACCGGCAGACGCGAACTGAGCTGGGACGGATACGAGCTGCGGTTCGCGGTCAATTATCTCGCGCCGTTTCTGCTGACACGCCAGCTCCTCGGGTATGGACGCCCCAGCCGCGCGATCATCAATGTCGCCTCCGCGGGACAGGCGGCGATCGACTTCAGGGATCCGATGCTGACGGGGGCGTACGATGGGTGGCGGGCGTACCGCCAGAGCAAGCTGGCGCTCATCATGCTCACCTTCGATCTCGCGGAAGAATTTCCCGAGATCGCGTGCAACGCTCTCCACCCGGGAACCTTTCTCGACACCAAGATGGTGCGTGAGTCGGAGGTGAGCCCTCGGGGGTCGGCGAGCGCCGGCGCCGCCGCGGTGGTAGGGCTGTTGAGGGAGAGTCTGGTCAGCGGGATTACCGGCCGCTACTACGACGGTGACCGCCCCGCTCGACCTCTCCAGCAGGCGGACGATCCAGCCGCGAGACGGCGGTTGCGGACGCTGAGCGATGAGCTCACGCGGGCACCGCTGCAACGGCTCCGCGTACAGCCCCCCGGGCAGACCGTCCGACCAGTGACCTCCCTCACGACCGCGACAGACCAAGAACACTAGCGTGCGAGCCGGCGCTACGGCTGCGACTGTGGAGTAGAAAGACGCCGGCGTCTCCGCCAACTCGCGTGAATGGCTGCAAGTTGGTGGAGTTCACGTGATTGCAGCCGCCCCTCTGGATCAGGAGAGTCCTGGTCGAGCCCAGGAGGGGCAACTCGAAGGCCCAACGCTACTTCGGTGGTGTCGGGCCTGCTCATTTCTGCGCCCACTGCTACCGTTTCTCCAGTGCGCCGTTCGCGCGATGGCTCACCAGCCGGACCGGCGACTCCATCACTTTCAGCATCGCGGCCTCATCGGCGTGCTGGTAATGAGCTGACGGCGGTTCAGGTTCATGCGTTCAAGGGCCGTGGCTACTGTCCAAGGAAGCTGTCGAGGCATCGTCTTCCCGCTTCACTGCGATCGGCATACTGCCCAGAACCCACTTCAGTCCCTCGGCGCGCAGCTTGGCCGGCGCTCGCTCTTGCGCCGTCTCGAATACCTAATGCTGCAGTCGTCCCACCTTGACGATGACCTTGCCTTTTGCACGTCCTGTTTCGACGTACACCAAAGCCTCTTTGGTCGCTTCGAATGGAAAGACCCGATCCACAACTGGGCGTATGATCCCAGAATCGATGAGAGAAGCGATTTCGCGCAATCGCGATGCCACTGCTGCGCGTTCGCACGAGGCGCTGCGCGCCGCTCTGGACATTGATGGGCCCACCTCTAAGCGCACGAGCTCCTCACTACCACAGAGCTAGTGGCCGCCATCAAGGGGATGGGCAGCGCGCTTTAGTTTGCGAGGCTCAGATAGTGACCGAGTCGAAGCTCAAAGTCCGGTCCGTGTTCGGCGGCCAGCTTTCCGATCCTGGGACGCCGCGCCTGGAAGCCTGGCCACGCCAGCGACCTGCTGTACTCGGCGTAGGAGGCAACAAAGTCCGCGTCAGTTGGCAGCGTCGCGCGGTTGACCTGGGCCTTCGCACCGGCCAGCGCCTGCTTGTCGAAACCGCACAGCCGGGCTGCCAGGGTCTCCACAAAGGAGTCGAGTTCACGGTGCGGCAGCACACGGGTCACCCACCCAAAGCGTTCGGCAACATCGGCGCTGTAATCCTGACTGCTCAGAATGGCTTCCAGCGCCCGATCCCGGCCGATCAGCCGTGGCAGCCTCTCGCTACCGCCCCCACCCGGCAGGATGCCTGTGCCCACCTCCGGTTGTCCGAACTGCGCCTTCTCGCTACTCGCATAGCGCAGGTCGCATGCGAGCGTGAACTCGTTCCCTCCACCTCGCGTACGACCTTGGATGCACGCAATGCTGATGACAGGTGATTTGCTCAGCCGCAACACCAGATCGACCCAGGTGGGCAACGGTCGTAGTGTTCATGTAACTCTCCTGTCTCAAATCAAGTGTTGCCTTCCGCCGCGAAAGCTCGTGGGCACAGGAGCAATAGGCGCACCAGAGCCGGCGCACCCTCCTTCCCAACACAGTCACGCATTGACGTCGACGACTGTGCGGCCCTGGACTTTCCCTTCGAACATCCGGCCTACTACGGCGGGCCACCTCTGCGAGGCCGACCACTTGCGTCGTGCGGGCGAGCTTGCTCAAGTCCAGATCACGCGCCAGTCGCGACCATGCCTGGATGCGGGCCTCCTGCGGGGCATTGACGGAATCGATGCCGGCAAGAGTCACGTTGCGCAGAATGAACGGCAGGACCGATGCAGGAAGATCCGCGCCCTGAGCCAGGCCGCAGGCTGTGACCACGCCGCGATATTTCGTCTGCGCCAATACATTCGCCAGCGTGCGACTGCCGACGGAGTCCACCGCGCCGGCCCATCTTTCACTCGCGATCGGCGCTCCCGGATCCGAAAGCGTCCGGCGCTCCATGATCTCCGCCGCGCCGAGGCTGCGCAGATAGTCGCTTTCCTCGAGACGTTCGGTCGACGCGACCACGCGATAGCCGAGATCCGACAGGATCTCGATCGCGATGGAGCCGACGCCGCCATTGGCGCCGGGCACGAGGATGTCACCACGTTGCGGTGTGAGGCCGCCATGTTCGAGCGCCAGCACGGACAGCATCGCCGTGTATCCAGCCGTGCCGATAGCCATGGCGTCCTTTGAATTGAATTGCCTCTGCGTTCATTACACCTTGCTACGATCATCTCAGCCTCTGCAGCCATGTTCATCCATTCGGCGCTTCGGAGGCGAACTGCTGTCTTGACGGCGCCGGGAATCCATAAAAGCTAGGCCTGCCGGCGGGGCACGATGAGGTTTCCGACGGCCACCTGTACGGCCTCGCCCTTCTGGTTGCGGGTCGTGGTGCGCACCTTGATCACTCCCTGATGCGGGCGCGATGTCGAGGGCCGGACGTCGAGCACCTCGCTCTCGACGCGCAGCTCGTCGCCAGGCCGCACCGGCAGCGGCCACCGAAATTCGTCGAAGCCGGTGCCGACGATGCCGCCGGCGGGTTTGAGCTCGCTCTCGACGAGTAGGCGCATCGTGAGCGCCGCGGTATGCCAGCCGCTCGCGGCCAAGCCGCCGAAGATGGTGCGGCGAGCGGCGTCTTCGTCGAGGTGGAAAGGCTGCGGATCGAATTCGGCGGCAAACGCCTTGATGCCCTCCTTTTCGACTTTGATGCGCCCGGAGCCGTAGACCCGGCCCACGGCGAAGTCCTCGAGATATCTTCCACTCACGTTGGCGATCTCCTTTGCAGCATGGCGGCCGCGCTCCACGGCCAGGGTAGCCGACCGAACCAGGCTCCGCCGGCGACTGCCGCGGCATTGATGAGTCCGAACGCGACGAGCGCCAGACTCTGCGCGGCGAATACGTGCGACAGGTTCCCGCTCCAACGCAGCGCGAGCCAGCCGATGAGGGCTGCGATCGCGAGCCGCGTCAGGTTGGCGATCAAAGGCCACAGTAATCGGCCGGCGCCTTGCGAAGCGAAATACAGCGCAAGCGCGAGTCCCAGCAGCCCGTAGAACGGGCCCACGACGCGCAGGTAGCGCGATCCCACGTCAAGCATGGCCGGGTTCGTATCGAAAAGAGAGAGCCAGGCCGCCGGAAACGCTGCTGCTGCGAGACCGATCGCTTCCGTCAGCGCCGTGGCGATGGCGGCGCCTATCCATGCTGTACGCAGCGCGCGGTCGCGCATACCCGCTCCGATGCTCGTGCCGACCATGGCGACGAGAGGAGCGCCAAGCCCGAAGACGAGCGGGACGAGCAAATATTCGAGGCGCGCGCCCGTGCCATAGCCGGCGATCGCAGCCGGCCCGAAATGGCCGGCGAGCGAGGTGCCGATCATGATCGTGAGATTGGTGGACACCGTGACCAGCGCCGCCATGGCGCCGACGCGCAGGATGTCGCGAAAGAGTGGCCAGCGAAAGCGCACTGCGCGCAGCGACGGTCGCAGCATGCTCCTTCCCGACCAGAGATAAGCCGCGAGCGCGGCGCTTCCCAATGCGTAATAGGAGACGAGCGCGGCCGCACCGCCCGCGATCCCGAGCTTCGGAAAAGGTCCCCAACCGAAGATGAGCGCCGGCGACATGGGAATCGCGATCAGAGCACCCACGCAGATCACTGCCGCCGGAAGCGCTATGTTGCCGGTGCCACGGATGACGGCGGCGAGGGAGTTGAACAGCCAGACGACCACCGCGCCGGCGAATACCAGGTTCGAGTACGCCAACGCGGCATCAAGAGCACGCCCGGCACCGCCCATCGCCTGGTAGAGCGCGCGACCCCCGCCCAGCACGCCGAGCATGAACCCAATCCCGAAGACGAGCGCGATCACGAGCGCGTGCAGCGCGAGGTCATCGGCTTCGCCGCGCCGCCCGCCGCCCAAGGCGCGCGCAATGGCCGAGGTGATGCCGCCGCCCATGGCGCCAGCGGACATCATTTGCATCAACATCACGACGGGGAACACCAGCGCAACGCCGGCGAGCGCATCGGTGCCGAGTTTGCCGATGAAATAGGTTTCAACGAGGCCAACGGCCGCCTGCACGACCATCACCAGCACGTTCGGCGCGGCAAGCCGGAGCAGCGTCGTGGCGATCGGCGCTTCGAGGAGTGCGCGTGTGCGAGGGTCCATGCTATCGCTTGCGACGGCTGATCGAAGATCAGTCAGTCAGCGGCGAGGAAGCGGGCGGCCGCTTCGGCACACTCTTCCGGAAACTGGAAATGCGAGCCATGCTCGGGATCCGGGAAAAGCATGAGCCGCGCATCCGCCCGGCGTCATCCATGGTGTCGCTGAGCGGCCGGGTCGCAACCGCAGTCACGCGTTGACGTCGACGCTCTGCTCGAAGACCGGGTGCGAACCGTCGGCCAAGGCGGTTTGGGTGCGCGGTTCGTCACGGAAGGATCTGCTCCAGCCCAATGGGTAGCGAGCGTACGCGCCGCCCCGTCGCATGGAAGACTGCGTTGGCGATGGCGGCGGCGATGCCCACGAGCCCGATCTCGCCCACCCCCTTCGTCCCGATGGGTGTCATGGGATCCGGCTCGCCGACGAAGAGGACGTCCATCTCGGGCACGTCGGCGTTGACCGGGATGAGGTAGTCTCCGAGGGTCGCGTTGGCGATGCGGCCGGTGCCCGGGTCCGTGAGCGTCTCCTCGAGCAGCGCCATCCCGATGCCGCCCACCGTGCCGCCGACGATCTGACTCCGCGCCAGCTTCTCGTTGAGGATGCGCCCCGCGTCGATCGCCGAGAGGACGCGTGCCACGCGCACCGTGCCGAGATCGGGATCGACGTGCACTTCCACGAACTTGACGGCGAAAGCGGGGGCAGGCGCGTGCGCGCCGATCTTCCGCGCGACCGCCGGCACGAGGCGGCCAAATCGTGCCGCGGAGGACACGATCCCCTGCACGAGCATTGCGGCGGGCGTGCCGCTCTCGCCGTCCGCGCTCAACCCCTCGAGCCCGTGCCGCGCGAGGATGTCCGTGTATGTCTCGCCCCGCGCGGGATCCTCGGCGCGCACGATGCGGCCGCCGGTGGTGGTGACCTGCTCGAGGGTGCAGCCCTTCAGCGGCGAGCCGTCGTCGTCCTTCACCACGTCGAGGAAGCGCTGCACAAGGCGCCCGCAGGCCCCATGCACCGCGGAGCCGAGCGCGGCGGTGAGGCCGGAGCCCCCCGCCCACGGCGCCATCGGCAGGTCCGTGTCGCCCAGCTCGAAGCGGACCCGCCCCACCGACAGGCCAAGGAGGTCCGCGCTCAACCGCGTCATCACGGTGCGCGTCCCCGTGCCGATGTCAGTGGCGGCGCTGCGCACGTACGCGTGCCCGTCCCGGTCGATCGACGCGCGTGCCGCGCACGGGGCCTGGAAGAACTGGAAGGCCACTTCCGCCATGCCGAAACCGACAAGCATGCGCCCGTAGCGCATCGAGCGCGGCTCAGCGCTCCTCTCCGACCAGCCGAACCGCTCGGCGCCCTGCCGGTAGCACTCGTGCAGCGCCCGGCTCGACCAGGGCAGACCGCTCTGCGGCTCCACCGCGGCGTCATTGCGCATGCGCAGCTCGAGCGGATCCATGCCCAGCGCGTACGCCAGCTCGTCCATCGCCGACTCCAGGGCGAAGTTGCCCTGCGCCTCCCCCGGCGCGCGCATGAAACCCGGGCAGGGGATGTGGAGCCGGACCTGTCGATCATGCGTCGCGACGTTGGGACAGGCGTACGCCTTAGCGGCGCCGAAGGCGACGAGCTCGATGTTGTCGTCCTCGCGGGCGGTGGAGGAGGTCGCCTCGTGATCGATCGCCACCAGCTCGCCGCGGCGCGTCGCGCCGAGCCTGACGCGCTGCCGCGTGCGCGGGCGGTGCCCGACGGAGGTGAACATCTCCGCCCGCGTCAGCCCGAGCTTCACCGGTCGAGCCACCACGCGGGCCGCGAGCGCGGCGAGGATGACGTGCGGCCACGCCCGGAGCCCCGCGCCGAATGCGCCGCCGACGAAGGGCGCCAGCACGCGGACGTGGTCCTCGGGCAGCTCGAAGACCCTCGCGAGCGTCTCGCGGACGCCGTACGGCCACTGCGTCGTGTCGTGGACCGTAAGCCGGCCGCCGTCCCACGCGGCGACAGTCGCGAAGAGGCCGAGCGGATTATTGGTCTCGTCCGGCGTGGCGTAGGAGGCGTCGATCCGCACCTGGGCGGCTGCCAGCGCGGCGCCGACGTTCCCGCGCGCCATGTCCAGGTTCCAGGGATTGGTCAGCACCTCCGCGCGCGGATCGTCGAGATCGAGCAGCGGCGGCTCCGGGTCGCGGTCGTACTCGACCTCGACGAGCCGGGCGGCGGCGACGGCCTGCTCGCCCGACTCCGCCACCACGACCGCGACCGGCTGGCCGTAATGCAGGATCCGATCGTCCTGGAGGGGCGACGCCGGCGACGGCGTGGTCATCATCAGTTGGCCGACCGAATGGCGGTGGAGCGCGGTCATCAGGACGAGCTGGCCCACGGGCCCGCGCATGAAGCGCTGGCCGGTGGGTCCGCGCGCGAGCCTCGGGGCGTTGGTGTGGGTGATGACCGCGACCACGCCTGACGCCTCGCCGGCGGCTTCGGTGCCGATGCGCCGGATGCGGCCACTCGCGATGGTGCTCCGGACGAGGGCCGCGTGCGCGAGACGCGGCAGGTGGACGTCGGACGGGTACAGCGCGGCGCCGGCCACCTTCGCGGGGCCGTCGATCCGGTCCTCCGAAGGCCCGACGAGCGGGAGTGCGCCGGCGCGGTCAGGACTCGACATCGCGTGCCTCCGCGAGGATCGACAGCTCGCGCACGAGCGTGCGTTTGGCCAGCTCGATCTTGAAGGCGTTGTCGCGACGCGCCACCGCTCCCTCGAGCGCCGCCTCGGCGGCGGTGCGAAAGACGTCCGTCGTCGTCGCCGCCCCACGCAGCACCCGCTCCGCCGCGACGGCCCGCCACGGGACCGTGGCGACCCCGCCCAGGCCCACACGGGCGTCAACGATCACGCCCTGGTCCATCACCAGCACGACCGCGGCCGACGCCAGCGCGAACTCATAGGAGGCGCGGTCGCGCACCTTGAGGTAGCCCGAGCGCGCGCCGCGGGGCGGCAGCGGGACCTCGATCCCGGTGATCAGCTCACCGTGCGCGAGGACCGTCTCGACGTCCGGCGTCTCGCCCGGCGGCAGATGCAGTTGCGTTAGCGGGATTTGACGCTCGCCCCCGGGTCCGGTCGTGCGCACGACGGCATCCAGGGCCACGAGCGCGACCGCGACATCCGAGGCATGGGTCGCGATGCAGTGGTCGCTGGTGCCGAGGATGGCGTGCATCCGGTGATGGCCCGCGAGCGCGCTACACCCCGAGCCCCGCAGCCGCCGGTTACACGAGACTGTGGGATCGCGGAAGTAGCGGCAGCGCGTGCGCTGCAGGAGGTTGCCGCCCATCGTCGCCATGTTGCGGAGCTGCACGGAGGCGCTGAGCAGCAGCGCCTCCCGCACGAGCGGGAGCCGCTCGGCGATCGTCGGGTCGGTCGCCGCCTCCTCCATCGTCGTCATCGCGCCGATGACCACCGCCTCCCCTCTCGACGCCACGCCGCGCAGCGACAGGCGGGAGATGTCGACCAGACGCTCGGGCGCGAGCACGCCGTCCTTCATGAGATCGAGCTGCGTCGTCCCGCCGGCGAGGTACGCGGCGTCGCGGTCGGCGCTCACCAGGGCGACTGCCTGCCCGACGTCGGCGGCCCTGACGTACTCAAAGGCGCGCATCGCCGCCTCCTTCCGACGCGGTGCCCGCCGCGACCTCGCGGATCGCCGCCACGATGCCCGCGTAGGCCCCGCACCGGCAGAGGTTCCCGCTCATGTACTCGCGGATCTCCGCGTTGGAGCCCGCCCGCCCCTCGCGGAGCAGCGCCACCGCCGACATGATCTGCCCCGGCGTGCAGTAGCCGCACTGCAGCGCGTCGCACGACGCGAACGCCGACTGCAGTGGGTGCAGGTGCCCGTTCGCCGACAGTCCCTCGATCGTCTCGACGTCGCGCCCGTCGCAGGTCGCGGCGAGCGTGAGGCACGACAGCACCCGCCTGCCGTCGAGCAACACCGTGCACGCGCCACATGTCCCCTGGTCGCACCCCTTCTTGGTGCCCGTCAGCCCGAGATGGTCGCGAAGCGCGTCGAGCAGCGTGACGCGAGCATCCAGCTCTACCTCGCGTGGAGCGCCGTTAACCTGCAGGGAGACTGCGAGCGTTGGGGGGTGGCGCGGGCGTTCACGGGACACGGTGGCTAGGCGCTCGCGATGGGAGTGTGACTAGTGCGCAGTATTCCACTCGGGTGCAGGCCGCGCAATAGCTTCGCGCGAGCGCGTCGTAAGATGCCTAACCCACGCATGGCCGCTGGCAAGCGGCTCCAGCGGCCCAGGGCCCACCTCCGTCAATCTGACCTATGCGGGCAGGCGCATCTGCTTCCGCAGACTCTTGTCAAACGCAGACGCGGGAACGAAGCGCCGAAGGAGGCTGATCTGGCGCGCGGCCCGTCCTGCGGTGTAGCGGCGGAGCGGATTGACCGCGGTGGAGGCCTTCACCACCGCGCTCGCGACCAGCTCCGGCGTGTCAGCAGTCTTCATCCCGTCCCGCAGGACTCCCTGGGCGTTCGTTCGTGCCGACTGATAGACGTCGAGCTGCTGGTCTGCCTGGTAGACATTGCCCTCGAAGGAAGTCCGCGTGTAGGCGGGCTCGACCAGCACCACTCTGATCCCCGAGCCTCTGATCTCATGGTCCAGCGACTCGGAATAACCTTCCACGGCGTGCTTGCTGGCTGCGTACAGGGCCATGAACGGCGCCGGGATCAGGCCCATGACCGAGCTGAGGTTGACAACCCGTCCCGCCCGCTGCCGACGCATGACGGGAAGGACGGCCTTGGTCAGGCGAATCACACCGAAGAGATTGACTTCGAAGAGGGACTTCGCCTGCTCCAGCGATGATTCCTCCGCGCCCGCCACCAGGCCAACGCCCGCGTTGTTCACCAAGAGATCGATCCGGCCGGCCTTCTCCAGCACCTGACCCACCGCGGCCGCGACCGACTCGTCACTGGTCACATCGCACGCCAGGTACTCGATACCCGGCGACCTCGTCGCCGGGGGCCGGCGATAGGTGCCGAACACCCGGTAGCCCGCCGCGTAAAGCGCTCGCGCGGTCGCCTCTCCGATCCCTCCCGATGCGCCCGTCACGATCGCCGCGGGCCGAGTCCGCTGCTCCAGATTGCCTGACATACCGTGCTCCCTTTCCGTTGAGGTTAATTCCTGTGCCCGCATATGATGAGCATCATATTTCTAAACAAACGCAACCTCGGCACCGTTCCATGGGGGTATCAGCCTGTTGGGGTGAGGTGGTTCAGCGCCGCCTCGCGCAGCGCGTCGGAGAGCTTGGGGTCGTCCACGGCGCGGGCCAGGACCAACGCCCCGAGCGCCGTGGCCACAGTGACGAGCGCCCGCTCGTGCGCGCCCGGCTGCCCCCAGTCGGGCGACTGGCGCGCGACCAGATCGATCATCTCCTTGATCCGGCGGGTGGCGGCCCGCCGCACCTTGGGCGCCTGGCGCGGCATTTCCGAGCCCAGCGCGGCGATCGCGCACCCCGTCTCGACGCCTTCCACATGCTCCTTCGAGAGATAGGCGCGGAGCATGGCCTCGAGCGCCTTCTTGGGCGGTGCCGCGGCGGCCACCCGCGCCAGCACGGCCATCCCGTCGGCGCCCGCCCGGTCGGCCGCCTCGGCCAGCATCCCCGCGCGCGACTCGAAGTGGGCGTAGAAGCCGCCATGCGTGAGGCCGGCCTCCTTCATGATCTCGGCCACGGCCGTGCCGCCGTAGCCGCTGCGCCGGATGGCGCGGGCGGCGGTCTCCACGATGCGGTCGTGGGTGGCTTCCTTGCGGTTGGGGGCGGGTCGTCTCGAGGTGGCGGCGTTCATATGATGATCATCATACGCGCGTGGCGACTCGAGCGCAAGGGGTAGTAACGCTCCTGGTAACGATCCCCACCAGCGGCAAACAGCGTCCATAGACGCGCCAGCGACCTAGACAATTCTGGCGCAACGCCACTCAGCGCCCCTCTCCGGGCATAACCGGACATTTTAGGGCAGGGAAGCGGGCACCGATGCTCGGCAAGTGACCGTTTCCGGGCAACTTGGCCGGAACCGCTACCCCAGCGGTACGACTCTGGATCAGGAGAGTCCTGGTTCGAGCCCAGGAGGGGCAATGCCCACGGTGAACAACCGTGGGCGTTTTGTTTGGTCTCGTCCTTCGGCCGCTGCGTGGCCTTCGGATCGAGCCCAGGAGGGGGCAATCAAGCCCGGCGACTTAGGTCGTGCCGGGCTTCGTCTATCTGCGACACGCTTCTTGGCGTGCTCGGGAGCGGCGCGTCGTCCGTGGGCCAGCTCTAAGTGGAGCGGCTCTCGATCGCCTGCTGAGCGAAGCGGGAAATCACCAGCGTCCCGCTCAGCCGCGCTCGCGCGACCAGCAGCTCCCGCCAGTGCTCCGTCCCCTCCCAGAAAACTCTCTTCATCGCCGCCATCGCCCCGGGACTGGACGCCGCGAGCTGCCGTAGCAACGCCGTGAGGCGCGCGTCCAGCGCCGCGATGTCCTCGTGCAGCTCGGCATAGAGCCCGCGCTGGAGGGCCCACTCCGCGCTCCGCCACGCGGCTGCATCGATGCCCAGGGCGGCGTAGTTCCCCATCCCCATCCTGCGCTCGATAACGGGGCCGACTACGAACGGACCGATCCCGAGGGCGAGCTCGCTGAGCTTCACCTGTGCCGCGGTGGTGGCGAGCGCATAATCGGACGCTGCTACCATCCCGACACCCCCGCCAACCACCTTGCCGTGCACCCGGGCGACGATGAGCTTCGGGCACTCCCGCATCGCGTTGATCAGGTTCGCGAATCCCATGAAGAACCGGGTCCCGGTCTCGACGTCGGCGATCGCGGACAGCTCGGCGAAGGACGCGCCCGCGCAGAAGGCGCCGGTGCCCTCGCTCCGGAGCACGATCACACTCGCTCGCGGGTCCTGTCCCAGCGCCGTGATGTGCGACGCCAGCTCGGCGAGCAGGGCGCCCGGCAGTGAGTTCCCTTTCGGATGGGTGAAGGTCACGTTGCCGACGCCGTCTGCCACGCGCGTGGCCACGGTGCCCGAGTCGTGCGTCGTCCGCTGGGTCACGGCTTCCCTTCCCTGAAGGGGTCTGATACAATTGCAACTGCAACCTAGCGGGTGCCCCAGGACCACTCCAGCGGCCAGGGGCGTCGCTCTAAATCCAACAGGCAGGCTGAGGTGTCCGCTTCCACGTCGCCCATCGAGGACTCCGCCGAGAACGCCGCCTTCGAGGCCCGCATCGACGCAGGCGAGACGATCGAGCCCAAGGACTGGATGCCAGAGCGGTACCGCCGCCAGCTGGTCCGCATGATGTCGCAGCACGCCCACTCGGAGATCGTGGGCATGCTTCCGGAAGGCAACTGGATCACTCGCGCCCCGTCCCTGCGGCGCAAGTTGTGCCTGCTCGCCAAGGTCCAGGACGAGGCGGGCCACGGGCTCTACATCTATTGCGCCACCGAGACGCTGGGCGTGGACCGCAGCGAGCTTATTGACCAGCTCTTGAGCGGCAAGGCGAAGTATTCCAGCATCTTCAACTACCCGACCCTGACCTGGGCAGACATCGGGGTGATCGGCTGGTTCGTCGATGGCGCGGCGATCGTGAACCAGACCGTGCTGGCCAAGGCTTCGTACGGACCGTACGCGCGCGCGATGGTCCGCATCTGCAAGGAAGAGAACTTCCACAAGCGCCAGGGCTACGAGATCGTCGCCACGCTGGCCGACGGCACGCCCGCGCAGCGCGCGATGGTGCAGGACGCGGTCAACCGGTGGTGGTGGCCGACCCTGATGATGTTCGGCCCCAGCGACACCAACTCCGCCAACAGCCCCGACCTGCTCCGCTGGCGGGTGAAGCGGTTCAGCAACGACGAGCTCCGGCAGCGCTTCGTCGATCTGACAGTGGCGCAGGCGCAGGCGGTGAAGCTCACGTTGCCCGATCCGAAGCTCCGCTACAACGCCGAGACCAAGCACTGGGAGTTCGGCGAGATCGACTGGGCGGAGTTCCAGCAGGTCATCAGCGGCAACGGCCCGTGCAACCGGGAGCGCCTCGCCGCCCGGCGCGCTGCGCACGACCAGGGCGCCTGGGTGCGCGAGGCAGCGGCGGCTTACGCCGAGAAGCAGCGCCGCCGGAGTACGGCGCCCGCGGCCTGAAGCCGGAGCGACCAGGGACTGGGACGCATGGCCACCGGAGTCAAGGAGTCCGACATCTCCAGCGACCAGTGGCCGCTCTGGGAGGTATTCACCCAGGCGAAAGACGGCGCGCCGCACGAGCACGCTGGGAGCGTGCATGCGGCGGACGCGGAGCTCGCACTGCAAAACGCCCGCGACGTCTACGCACGGCGGGGCGAGGTGGTGAGCATCTGGGTCGTGCCGAGCGCGGCGATCGTCGCGTCGAGCCCGGGCGAGCGCGGCCCATTCTTCGATCCCGCCGACGACAAACCCTACCGTCACCCGCAGTTCTATCGGACGCCCCGTGGCGTCCGGGTATAAGCGCCAGGGTCTTCTGTGGACGGCCTCTTCGAGTATCTCCTCCGGCTGGGCGACGATCGCCTGGTCCTGGGCCACCGGCTGTCCGAATGGTGCGCCCACGGCCCCGTCCTTGAGGAGGACATCGCGCTGGCCAACATCGCGCTCGACCTCATCGGTCAAGCGACGCACTTTCTCCGGCTGGCCGGACAGGTCGAGGGGAAGGGGCGCGATGAGGACGCCCTGGCCTACTTCCGGGACGCCATCGACTATCGCAACGTCAAGCTGGCCGAGCTCCCCAACGGCGACTATGGCCGCACCATCATGCGGCAGTTTCTCTTCGATGCCTGGAGCGTGCTGCTGTTGGATGGGCTCCAGCAGGCGGCCCACCCTGAGCTTGCCGGCATCGCGGCCAAGGCACACAAGGAGGCCCGCTATCACGTCCGCCACAGCGGGGAGTGGGTGCTCCGGCTGGGGGACGGCACGGAGGAGAGTCATCGGCGAACGCAGACGGCCGTGGACGAGCTCTGGCCTTACACGGGAGAGCTCTTCGCCGCCGACGAGGTGGATCGGCTGCTCGCCGAGGCAATTGCACCCGATCCGGCAGCGCTCGCGCCCGCCTGGCGTGAAGTCGTGAGTGACGTCGTTCGCCGCGCGACCCTCACGCTCCCAGCCGACGGGTACATGCACTCCGGCGGACGCCAGGGGCGGCACACCGAGCACCTGGGCCACCTGCTGGACGAGATGCAAATCCTCGCGCGGTCGCACCCGGGGGCAAAGTGGTGAGTCGCGCCAGCGGTGAAACGGCCGCCCTGCTCGAGGTGTTGCGCGGCATTCCGGATCCCGAGGTTCCGGCCTTGGATATCGTCGCCCTCGGGATCGTTCGGAGGGTGGAGCTGAGGCCCGACGGGGTGGTGACGGTGGACGTGACGCCGACCTACTCAGGCTGTCCCGCGATGCGTGTGATCGAGCACGAGATCGTGACCGCGCTCCAGGCGAGCGGCTACGACCGGGTCGAGCTCCGCACGGTGTACTCGCCGGCGTGGACCACCGACTGGCTGAGCGACGACGCCAAAGCGAAGCTCAGGGCCTACGGCATCGCGCCACCCGGCCGGGCCCCGGCCGAACAGCCGCTCGTTCCTCTCGGTCCGGCGGTCCGGCACGCCGCCTGCCCCTACTGCGGCTCCTCGAACACCGAACGGAAGAGCGAGTTCGGGTCCACCGCCTGTAAAGCGATCCACTACTGCCACCACTGCCACCAGCCCTTCGAGGAGTTCAAGGCGATCTAGGCCCAGCGCTCGATTTCCTCCACCCATCGGGTCAAGAACGCGTTCGCCTGAAAGCCATCGAGCGCTCGGTGGTCGATGGTGAGCGTCACGTAGCACATCGGCCGCAGCTCCACCGTCGCCTCGCCGCCCCGCTCCCGCACCACCGGTCGCCGCTCCAGCTTGCCGACGCCCAGGATCGCTGACTGCGGCTGCGGAATGATGATCGGCGCGGCGATGAGACTGCCGCTCACGCCGTGATTCGAGATCGAGAAGGTACCCTGCTGCACGTCCCTCGGGGCGAGCGTGCCGCTGCGGGCTCGCTGGGTCAGATCCTGCAGCCGCTTGGCGGTGGCCCGCAGGTCGAGCGCCTGGGCGCGATGGATGACCGGCACGATGAGGCCACCCTGCGGGAGCGCAGTGGCGACCCCGATGTTGCAGTCCTCGAACAGCTCCAGCGCGTCGTCGTGCCACCGGCTGTTCACTTCCGGCACCGCCTGGAGCGCGGCGACGCTGGCGCGGACGAAGTAGGCCGTGTAGGTGAGCTTGACCCCGTCCGCCTCGAAAGCGGCGTGATGGGCCTCGCGGTGGGCGACGATTGCGGAGAGATCGGCTTCGAAGACGGCGGTGACGTGCGGCGCCACCGCGACGCTCTGGGTCAGGTGCTGCGCAATGCTGCGGCGCATCGCTGTGTGGGGCACCCGTCGGCTCGGCAAGGCACCCGGCTCGGCCTTGGCGGGGGCACCCGCGCGCGAGGCGATATAGGCCTCGACATCCTGCACTGTGATCCGCCCCCCTCGGCCCGTGCCGGTGATCTGAACCGCGTTCAATCCGTGCTCAGCCAGCAGGCGGCGGACGGGCGGGGTCAGCTCGGCTTGAGACACGGGCGTGCCGGTCGAGGCCGGCTCGCGTGCCGGAGCGGGCGCGGCCAACACCGCCGCACCCGCCTCGATCCGGCCCAGCACCTCACCCGGCTCGAGCGCCTGCTCCGTCGACTTGAGGATCTCGCGTAGGATGCCCGTAGCGGGCGCAGCGACCTCCATGGTCACCTTATCGGTGGTGATCTCGAGCAGCGGCTCGTTCTCGGTAACGGAGTCGCCCACCTTCTTGAACCAGGTTCCGACGATCATCTCGGTCCCTTCTGCCTGGTCGGCCGGGGCCGAGATCGCGATCAGCTCTGCCATTCCGGGGTCCTCGGTCAGAACTCGAGCAGGTCCCGCATCTTGGCCGCGATCGCCTCGACGCTGGGCAGCACGGCATTCATCAGCCCGGCGTTGTGTGGCGTCGGGACGTCCGGAATCGCGAGCCGGGAGACCGGCGCGTCGAGGCTTACGAACGCCTCCTCCGCCAACACGGCGGCGATCTCCGCGCCGAACCCGGCGGTGAGCGTGTCTTCGTGGACGATCAGGCAGCGCCGGGTCTTGCGGACCGAGGCGAGCACGGCGGCTCGGTCCCAGGGCGCCACGGTGCGGAGGTCGAGCACCTCGATCGATCCCTCGAGCTCGCGCGCCGCCCGCTCGCAGCGTTCCAGCATGGCACCCCAGGTCACCACCGTGAGCCGGTCACCAGCCAGTACGACCTTGGCCTTGCCGAGCGGGAGCACGAAGTCGTCCCCGGGATATGGCCGCCGAGCCGATGCCCCGTCGAGCAGCGCCCGGTGCTCGAAGAAGATCGTCGGGTTGTTGCTCCGGAGAACCGCGCGCAGCAGACCCACGGCGTCCTCCGCATTCGACGGGACACAGACCTGCCATCCGGTGGCGTGCGCCCATTGCACCTCGCCACAGACGCTGTGCCATGGATCCCCGCATCTCGGCGCGTACCCACCGGGCAGCCGCACCACGATGGGAGCAGCGAAGCGGTTGTGCGTCCGCCACCGGATCGTGCCGCAGTTGTTGAGCTGTTCGGTGGCGGGGTCGGCGTACTTCCGGAACTGAATCTCCGCCACCGGCAGCAGGCCGCAGAGCGCCAGGCCGACCGCGCGACCGACGATCCCCTCCTCCGAGAGGCTGGTGTCGAACACCCGCCGCTCGCCGAACGCGGTCTGTAGCCCCATCGTGGCAGCGTGCACGCCACCCTTGGGGCCCACATCCTCTCCGAAGACCAGCATCTTGGGGTTGGTGGCAAGCTCGTGCTCCAGCGTCCGCCGGATGGCGGTGAGCAGGTTGATGCGGGTCGGCTCGGGTCGCGCCACCTCGCTTCCCGGCGGAAAGCGATGTCCCGCCGGCGCGAGCCCGCCGATGAGTTGCAGCTCAGGGGTTCCATCGGGCAGGGTGTGGGCGTAGACGTACCGGGTCACCCCGAACGGCTCGGGCTCCGGCCGGGCCAGCGCGGCGGCGAGCCCCGCGTCAACGTCCGCCGTGACCTGGGCCTCGATCGCCGCGATGTCCGACTCCGAGAGCACACCCGCCCGAAGGAACCGATACAGCTTGGGCAGCGGATCGCTGGCCTGCTCCTGCGCGAGGCGCTCCTTGCTTTTGTACGCCTGGGTGTCCTGCGCCGAGTGCCCGCTCAACCGCGGCACGACGAGCCGGAGCAGGGCGGGGCCCTTGTCCGCCCGAACGTGGGCCACCGTCTCCTGGAGCAGCCGGGCGGCCTCGGTGGGCTCGGAGCCGTCGCCGTTCCGCACCAGGAGATTTCGGAACGACGCGAGGTTGGCCGCGATATCGCCGCCCGGAGTCTGGAAGCTGGACGGAACGGAGATGCCGTAGCCGTTGTCCTCGATATAGAAGAGCAGCGGCAGGGTCAGCGTCGTGGCGATCGTCAGCGCCGACCAGAACCCGTTGGTGGCGACGGAAGCCTCGCCGCCCAGCACGACGGCGATCGAGCCCTCGTAGCGGCGGTCGCCCAGGACGTGACGATGGTAGAGAACCCCCTGCGCCCACCCGGCAGCCGGCGTGTACTGGGAGCCGACGTCCCCAGACATGGGGAGCACGATGGCGCCGTCCGACCTCGGCAGGTTGCAGACCACACCGATGTCGCGCCCGTTGCTGAAGCCGCCCGACTTCCCCATCGGCCCGGCGAATGCGTCCTCGAGCGAGAGGCCCAGCGTGAGGAGGATCGGTCTGGACCGATAGTAGGCGCTCACGGCATCGTGCGGATGGTCCAACAGGCTTCCCAGGATGACCTGAGCCATCTCGTGCCCCCGGGCCGAGAATTGGTACAGCACCTTTTGCTCGGGGACGAGGCGGGACTCCTCGATCTGGTCCAGCGCCCGCGAGGCGAGGCTGAAGTAGAGCACCCGCTTCCAGTCGATCAGGTGACCGACCCCGGCGGTGCCCGGCGCGCTCGCTTCACTCACTCCCATATCGCCCCACGTCGTGCTCCCGGTCGGTGCGGAACACCGTGCCCCGGAAGAGTGCGACCACGGCGCCGTCATCCTTGGTGACCCGTACCCGGTAGTACGCCAAACGCTGGCTGCTCGCCTCCTCCTCCGCATCCGCCAGCAGCACGTCGCCGACCCGAACCGTGGCGGGGTAGGTCATGCTGTTCTCGATGCTGACGGTCACCTTTCCTCCCGTGTTGCTGGCGAAGGCCAGCGCGCTGTCGGCGAGGGCGAACGTCACCCCGCCGTGGCACACTCCAAATCCGTTGATCATGTCCTCGCGCACTGCCATACGCAGCGTCACCCGGGCCGGACCCAGATCGGCGATCTCCACGCCCAACCATCGGCTGAAAGCGTCGTGCGCCAGCATGTGGCGGACGACGGCGGCCGCACGCTGCCCCAAGTCACCCGGCAAGGGGCTCACCCGCGAAGCGTTCCACCGGACGCGGCCAGCCGCCGGAGGAGCGGGCTCGGCCGGTAGCGATCCTCCCCGTATTCCGCCTGCAGGGCTTCCAGGCGCTCGAGCGTGACGCGATACCCGAGGTTCTCCGCCCAGGCGATGAGCCCTCTCGGGTAGTTGACCCCCTTGACCATCGCGATGTCGATGTCCGCCGGCGTGGCCACGCCCCAGAAGACCGCGTCTACCGCCTCGTTGATCAGCATCGTCAGGATCCGGTCCAGGATCGAACGCCCGAGGACCTCATCCTCCTTCGGCGCCGGCCGGACCGCGCCGTCACGGTAGTCGTAATAGCCCCGGCCGGTCTTGCGTCCGAGCAGGTTGGCATCGACCAGGCGCCGCTGGGTGAGCGAGGGCTTGTAGCGGGGATCGAAGAAGAACCCCTCGTACACTGCCGACGTCACCGCGAAGTTCACGTCGTTGCCGATCAGGTCCATCAGCTCGAACGGTCCCATTCGGAACCCGCCGAGGGTCCGCATCGCCCAGTCGATGGTGGCGCAGTCGGCGATGCCCTCGTCCAGGATCCGGAGCGCCTCGCCGTAAAACGGTCGGGCGATCCGGTTGACGATGAAGCCTGGCGTATCCGCGGCGACCACGGTGGTCTTGCCCCAGCGCTGGACCATGGTGCAGACGGTATCGATCAGGGCTTCGGAGGTCGCGTGCCCTCGCACGACCTCGACCAGGGGCATGACGGGCGCGGGATTGAAGAAGTGAAGACCGAGCACCCGCTCCGGACGCTGGCAGGCGCCGGCGATGCTCGTGATCGACAGGGCCGAGGTGTTGGTCGCGAGCATCGCCTCCGGCGCGACCACCCGTTCGAGCGCCGCGAAGCTCTCGCGCTTGGGCCCCAGCTGCTCGACAATCGCCTCGATGACGAGCTGGCAGGGCGCGAACGCGCTCAGCTCGACCCTCGCGACATACTGGACGCGCCCCCGCGCCGCCTCGGCGGCCGACGGTGTCAAGCGGTTCTTCTCGGTGTCCCGCGCGAGCGCCTTGTCGATCCCGGCGCGCGCTCGGGCCACGGCCGCCTCATCGACATCCTGCAGGATGACCCGGTGTCCCGCGACGGCGGCGACCTGCGCGATGCCGCTGCCCATCGTACCCGCGCCGAGTACGCCCACGGAAGCGGTTTCTGAGTCGGAGGCTCGCACCGGTCATTGTCCGGTGAACACCGGCCTCCGCTTCGCGAGGAAGGCCGCCACTCCCTCGGCGTAGTCCGCCGTGCGCCCGGCTGCGCCCTGGAGATCGGCCTCGAGCTCGAGCTGGGTATCGAGGTCGTTGATCAGGGCCGCGTTCAGCAGCCGCTTGGTGAATCCGAGGCCGAGCGTCGGTTGCGTCGCCAGGTGGATGGCGAGCTTCGACGCTTCGTCCTGAAGGGTCGCGGCGGGACACGCCCGGTAGATCAACCCGATTTCCACCGCCTGCCGCGCAGTAACTTTCTCGCCCAACATCGTAAGCGCGGTCGCGTGGGCGAGCCCCACCAGTCGCGGAAGAAAAAAGCTGCCGCCCGTGTCCGGCACCAAGCCGATCTTCGCGAACGCCTGGACGAACGAGGCTTCCTCTGCGGCCAGGACCAGGTCGCACGCCAGGGCGAGATTGGCCCCGGCCCCGGCGGCGACCCCGTTCACGGCACAAACCACCGGCTTCTCGAGCGTGCGGAGCCCCCGCACCAGCGGCGTGTAGACCTTCCGCGCGTGCGCCGCGAAATCATCTACCGCCGCGCCAGGTCGCACTTCGTCCAGGTCCTGGCCGGCACAGAACCCGCGTCCCGCCCCGGTCAGGAGCACGGCCCGGATCTCCCGCTCCCGCTCGGTCCGGGCCAGGGCGTCCTGGAGCTCGCCGGACATCGCCGTATGGATGCTGTTGAGGACGTCGGGTCGGTTCAACGTGATGCGCGCGACGCCCTGATCGATCTCGAACAGAATGAACCGATAGGTCATCCGAGGTCCTCTCGCGACGGAGCGGTGCGTAGCCGCCGCGCTCGTCCGGAAACCTGACAAGGGTGAACAATATATCTACATTTCTGTGGCTCTGAAGTCGTTGTTGGCCTTCTGCGTGAGCGGCAATGAAGCCTGTATTTCTCGTTGACGGCGTGCGTACGCCAATTGGCAGCTTTGGCGGGAGTCTGGCTCACGTACGGGCCGACGATCTCGCGGCGCACGTCATCGCCAAGCTGCTCGAGCGTCACCCGGGTCTGGACCGGGAGCGTATCGCCGACGTGGTGCTGGGGTGCGCCAACCAGGCGGGCGAAGACAACCGCAACGTCGCCCGGATGGCGCTGCTTCTCGCCGGGCTGCCGGTCTCGGTGCCGGGCGAGACGGTCAATCGGCTGTGCGCCAGCGGCATGAGCGCGGTGGCGAACGCGAGCCGCGCCGTGCGCCAGGGCGACGGCGACCTCTATATCGCCGGCGGCGTCGAGCAAATGACCCGCGCGCCCTACGTACTGTCCAAATCGAGTCAGGCCTTCGCCCGCAACGCGGAGCTGTTCGACACCAGCATGGGCTGGCGCTTCGTGAATCACCGGATGCGCGAGCTCTACGGCGTGGATTCCATGGGACAGACCGCGGAGCATGTGGCGACGGAGCTCCGCATCAACCGGGCAGACCAGGACGGGTTCGCTCTGTGGTCGCAGCAGAAGACTGCTGCCAGCCAGAAACGCTGCCGCTTCCAGCCCGAGATCGTGTCCGTCCCGGTGCCCGGAGCCTCCCGGGGCGAGCCTGCCCGTATCTTCGCGCAAGACGAGTTCCCGCGTCCGGACTCGAGCCTGGAGGGGCTCAGCAAGCTCAAGCCGGCGTTCCGGACCGACGGCGAGGGAAGCGTGACCGCCGGCAACTCGTCGGGGATCAACGACGGCGCCTGCGCGTTGCTGCTGGCCTCGGAGCGCGCCGTGCACGACTACGGCCTCACCCCGCTGGCCCGCATCGTCGCGACCGCGGTCGCGGGCGTAGAGCCCCGGACCATGGGACTCGGACCGGTTCCCGCGACGCGGAAGCTCCTGGCGAAGACCAGGCTCACCCTCCCCGACCTGGATGTCATCGAGCTCAATGAAGCCTTCGCGACTCAGGTGCTCGCCTGCACCCGGCAGCTCGGTCTCGACGACCGGGATCCCCGACTTAATCCCAACGGCGGCGCCATCGCCCTGGGTCACCCGCTCGGCATGTCCGGTGCGCGGCTGCTGCTCACCGCGGCGCACGAGCTCAAGGAGACCGGCAAGGGGTACGCCCTCTGCACGATGTGCGTCGGCGTGGGGCAGGGCATGGCGACCATCATCGCCCGGGTGTGAAGCTCGGTGACCAACGTCTTCGCCTTCGAGGGTTTCATCCCGGTGGTCCATGAATCCGCGTTCATCCATCCCAATGCCACGGTGACCGGCAACGTCGTGATCGGGCGGGAGGTGTACGTCGGACCGGGTGCGGCAATTCGCGGCGACTGGGGCGGCGTGGTCATCGAGGACGGCTGCAACGTCCAGGAGAACTGCACCATTCATATGTTCCCCGGCGTGACCGTCGTGCTCGAGGCCGGCGCGCACATCGGGCACGGGGCGGTGATCCACGGGGCCCGGATCGGCCGGAACGCGCTGGTGGGCATGAACGCGGTAGTGATGGATCGGGCGGTGGTGGGCGCCGAATCGATGGTGGGCGCGCTGAGCTTCGTCCCGGCCGACATGATCATCCCGCCGCGCACCGTCGTCGCCGGGAATCCGGCCCGAGTGCTGAAGGAGGTGTCGGACGCCATGCTCGACTGGAAGACCGCGGGCACCCGGCTCTACCAGTCGCTGCCCGAGCGGCTGCGGGGCTCGCTCCGGCCCTGTGAGCCGCTCCGCGAGCCGCCGCTCGAGCGTCCCGAGCAGCCGACGGCCTATCAGACGTGGCACGAGACGAGGCCGGCTCTGCCGGCCGACGGAGACTGAACTATGCGGTTGCAGAGTTATGCGCAGGGTCACTGGGTCACGGGGACCGGCCCGCCGACCGAGCTGTTCCACGCCGTGACGGGCGAGAAGATCGCCGAGGCGACCAGCGAGGGCCTGGACTTCAAGGGGATGCTGGAGTATGCCCGCCGCGTCGGAGGACCCAAGCTCCGGACGATGACATTCCACCAGCGGGCTCGGATGCTCAAGGCCATGGCGCAGCACCTGATGGAGCACAAGGAGGGGCTCTATCAGGTCTCGACCGGGACCGGTGCGACGAAGGCCGACTCGTGGATCGACATCGAAGGCGGCATCAACACGTTCTTCGTCTACGCAAGCCAGGGGCGCCGCGAGTTCCCCGACGAGACGTTCTATATCGACGGCTCGGTCGAACGGATCTCGAAGGGAGGAACGTTCCTCGGCCGCCACCTGTGCGTGCCGCTCGAGGGCGTGGCGGTTCACATCAACGCCTTCAATTTCCCCTGCTGGGGGATGCTGGAGAAGCTCGCTCCCACCTTCCTCGCCGGGATGCCCGCCATCGTGAAGCCGGCCACGGTGACCTCGTTCCTCGCCGAGCGGCTGGCGCGCACGATGCTGGACGCGGGGATTCTCCCCGAGGGTGCGCTCCAGATCATCTGCGGCGGGGTCGGCGACCTGCTCGACCATCTAACCTGCCAGGACGTGGTCACCTTCACCGGGTCAGCCGCGACTGGTCGGAAGCTCAAGAGTCACCCGCGCGTGATCGGCGAGTCGGTCCGGTTCAACCTCGAAGCCGACTCGCTCAACTACTGCATCCTTGGCCCGGATGCCGGGCCGGGCTCGGAGGAGTTCGATCTCTTCGTCAAAGAGGTCGTGAAAGAGATGACGGTGAAGGCGGGACAGAAGTGTACTGCTATCCGGCGGACCATCGTGCCGGAAGGGATGACCGAGGACGTGGTCCGAGCGCTCTCGAAGCGGCTCGCCGGCGCCACTCTGGGTGACCCGTCGGTGGAAGGCGTCCGGATGGGGCCGCTGGCGGGCCGCGCACAGGTGAGCGAGGTCAGCGACAGCGCGAATCGGATCGCCGCCTCGTGCGAGCGCGTCCACGGCGATCCGGAGCGCTTCGAAGTCGTGGGCGCCGACCCGGCGAAAGGCGCGTTCTTTCCGTCGCTCCTCTACTACTGCGATGCACCGTTCCGTAAATCCGAGCCGCACGACGTGGAGGCGTTTGGCCCGGTGAACACCGTGATGCCGTACCGCGCGCTGGACGAGGCGATCGCGCTCGCCCGGCTCGGCCGGGGGAGCCTCTGCGGCTCGGTGGTCACCGCCGACGACTCGGTGGCGCGTGACGTCGTGCTCGGCACCGCCGCGTACCATGGGCGGCTCATGGTCCTCAATCGCCATAACGCGAAGGAGTCCACGGGGCATGGCTCGCCGCTGCCCCATCTGATCCACGGCGGGCCCGGGCGCGCCGGAGGTGGCGAGGAGATGGGCGGCGTGCGCGGCGTCCTCCATTACATGCAGCGCTCCGCGATCCAGGGGACGCCCGCCACCCTGACCGCCGTCGGACGGGAGTGGGTGAAAGGAGCCCCTCAGCTGAGTGACGGGATCCACCCCTTCCGCAAGCACTTCGAGGAGCTGCGCATCGGCGAGACGTGGCTCACCCACGGCCGGACCGTGACCGAGGCGGACGTGGTCAACTTCGCGGGCATCAGCGGCGACTTCTTCTACGCCCACATGGACGATGCCGCGGCGAAGGCCTCGCTCTTCGAGCGGCGGGTGGCCCACGGATACTTCGTCCTCTCCGCTGCGGCGGGTCTCTTCGTCGACCCCGCACCCGGACCGGTGCTGGCCAACTACGGGTTGGACAACCTCCGCTTCGTGAAGCCGGTCTACCCCGGCGACACCATCCGTGCGCGACTCACCTGCAAGCAGAAGACGGCCAAGGAAACGCCCGACGGCCAGGCACCGCAGGGCGTGGTCGCCTGGGATGTGGAGGTCACCAATCAGAACGCTGAGCCGGTCGCCGTCTACACCATCCTGACGCTGGTGCAGCGGAAGTCTTCGGCCCCATGACATCGACGGCGGGCGGGGCAGGCCCGGAGACGGAGCAGCCTCCACCCCGGGAGGCGGCTCGCGGCCGCTTCGCCGGCCTCGTCGGGTCGCGCATTCTGGCGATCGCCGACGAGGTCCGCGCGCTGCAGGCGAGCGGACGGCAGATCTGCAATCTCAGCATCGGCGATTTCGATCCGCGCGAGTTCCCCATCCCCCGGCTGCTGCTCGAGCGGATCGAGGGCGCGCTTCGCCGCGGCGAGACGAACTATCCACCTGCCGCGGGGATCCTCGCGCTGCGGGAGCAGATCTCGGCGCTCTATGCCCGGGAGTTCGGGCTTTCGATCGCCCCTGCGTCTATCGTGGTCACCGGCGGTGCCCGGCCCGGGCTGTTCGCCGCCTATCAGCTTACGGTGGATCGGGGCGACCGGGTCGTCTTCCCGGTGCCGTCCTGGAACAACGACCACTACTGCGAGCTGGCCGGAGCCACCCCGGTTCCGATCCAGTGCGGCAGTGACACGGCGTTCCTTCCGACCGCGGCCATGCTGGCCAGCCGCCTACGCGGCGCGCGACTCCTGGTGCTCAACTCGCCGGTCAACCCCAGCGGCACCGCCTTCGACCGGGCGACCCTCGAAGCCATCTGCGACGCCATCCTGGAGGAGAACGCGCGGCGCTCGCCGGAGGAGCCGCCGCTCTGTCTCCTCTATGATCAGGTGTACTGGATGCTGACCTTCGGCGGCCGCTCGCACGTCATCCCGCAGGCGCTCAGGCCTGAGATGGCGCCTTACACCATTCTGGTGGACGGCATCTCCAAGGCTTTTGCGGCGACCGGGTTGCGGGTCGGCTGGGTCTGCGCTCCGGCGCATCTCGCGGCCCAGTTCAGCGCATTGCTGGGCCACGTCGGTGCCTGGGCTCCGCGGCCGGTGCAGGTCGCCACGGCGGAGATGCTCGCCGACACCGAAGCTGTCGCCGCGGCCCGTCGCACCATGCAACTCGGTCTCCAGCGTCGCCTCGACCGGCTCCACGCCGGTATGCTGGCCTTGCGGCGGGACGGGTTGCCCGTCGAGGCGGTAGCGCCAGCGGGCGCCATGTACCTGAGCGTGCGGTTCGGCTCGCGAGAGGGACGCGGCCTCGCGGGGCCGGCCGTGGATCCGACGGAGGCCATCAGGTGCTTTCTGCTTGAGCGAGCCGGCCTCGCGGCGGTGCCGTTTGAGGCCTTCGGCTTCCACGGTGAGCCAGGGTGGTTCCGGCTCTCCGTGGGCAGCGTTTCTGAAAGCGCTATTGGAGACCTGCTGGTTCGGCTGCGAGGTGCGCTCGAGCAACTCGATGCCCACCGTTCGTGAGGGGGTCGGGGCATCCGTGTAGTCCTTGCGTGGACGGTCCGATCAGCCCCGCGAACCAGCCACCCCCACCCAGGAGGGGCAACTGGAGCACCGCCGCGGCTTCGGCCGCGGCGTTGGTCTTGAACCCCCCGATTGGTTTACGAAGCGCGCTGCTCGGCCGTCGGGTCACTCCGGGCGATAGACGTTCAAAGAGGATCCCGGCGTGGCCAAGGAGCTCCGCCATTTCCTCAGGACGACGTGGGCGCAGGAGGCGGACGAGATGCACACGCTTGCGAAGGCCTAGGCGTTCAAGTTCGCCGGTGGCTGCGCAAGCGGCACCCCGCACCGGGCAACGACCAGGCCCGCTGATCACCGCCTTGACAGGTGGGGACCGCGGGCGAGCTTAGACGCGGCGGTCCCTTGACCCGCGCCGGCCTGTTGCGGGACCGTCGGCCCCAAGAGCCACGGTTTGATCTGCAGTTCCGAGGAAGGGGGATACCAGCATGACCACCGTCCTACACGCGACCGTCGCCCGGAAGAACGAGGGGAAGCCGCTTTGGGTACTCGGCTCGCTCTTCGAGATCAAGGCCACCGGGCAGGATACCGGAGGCCATTTGACCGTCGTCGAGATGACATATCCACCTGGTAAGCCGGGAGCGCCACCCCATCGCCACGACTGCGGCGAAGCGGTCTATGTTCTCGAGGGCACGATTCGGTACCACGTGGATGACCAGGTGCTCGAGGCGGCGCCGGGGGACTTCCTCTATTTCCCCGAAGGCACGCTCGAATGGATGGATAACCCGACCACGCTCCCGGCCCGGGCTCTGGTGATCTACGACCGTCCCGGCATCGAGGACTTCTTCAACGAGGTAGGAGAGAAGGCCACGGCACGCACGCTCCCCAGCCCGGGACCACTGCCCGACTTCGACACACTGGCAGCCGCGGGAAAGCGCCACGGCCTCGAGATCCATCGCCCAATAGCGTAGCTGACGACATCCCCGAGTCGCTCTGGATCAGGAGAGTCCTGGTTCGAGCCCAGGAGGGGCAATGCTGGGGTGAGGGGCTAATTCGGGATCATTCATTCGCGTCGGAGCGCTCCGGCCCCGATGCGATCCATGGCTGCCTGCGCCGCACGCTCCTCCAACTCCGCCTCGTCGGTATTGCCCCGAGTCGAGTACGCATGAGACAGCAGGAGCCTGGTTTGTGCGAGCTCGATCGGCAGTCGATTTCGGCCCAGATCCGGCAGGCGCGCCGGAGATGCAACATGGCCTCCTCCGCCTGGCCACGCGCGAGCTCGACCCTGCCGCGCGCGAGAGCTGCCGAGGCCACGAGCGCGGGTGACGTGTAGGTCGTGGTGATCGTCTCCAGCTCTGATGCTCCCTCGGCGGCGGCGGCGATCTCCCCGCAAGCGAATCTGATCTCGACCAGAGCCAGCAGCAGCTTGGCACGGTCGAGCGCCGGGGCGAACTCGCCTGCTCGCAGCGGGGCTCAGGTCACCATTCGATCCGATGGATCGTCCGTCACCGATTAGGAGCGGAGCGCACGGACGCCGCTCTAACGAGTAGTAGCCCTGGGTCGCAGATGCTGACGCTCTGCGGGCTGGTCAAGCCCGCAGGTTGAACATCCATTACGCGGCGGCAATCGCTAGTCTATGGCAACGCTCAGATGGATATGATGCATCCGGCGCCGAGACTCGGCTGTCAACCCGGTTCGCGCCGACGAGCGACGTCCATCTCTTACTTTGCGACGGCAACAAACAGAGCGCCTGTCAAGCGGCCGTCTTCACTAGTGAGCGGTGCATAGTTGGCGTCGTATTTCCGGCCAAATACAGTGGCGTCCCCGGTGTACGAGTGTTTTTGGACCAATGCCTTATATGCTGGAGTGTCATGCTCGAGTTTTGTATTGGTGGCGGGTTTTCCCTCCTTGGTAACCAACGTGGTCTTGGTTCGAACAAAGTCCTTACCATCATAAGCAAAGATACTGGCTTCGATTTTGCCCTGTTTCTCCGCCGACACCGGAGAACTGCTTGCTTCTTCGACAAACACAATCAATCCGCCTGACAAGACCAACCCAGCGGCTACGACGACCCCCTTGCTCACCCGAGCCGATATCCATTGATGTAAACGCATAGACTACCTCCTTCTTCGTCAGGGAAGCTTGCGAATACATACGGCCGGCATCGCAATAACCGGCTCACTGGGTTTGCCCTTGTTCTCTGAGAGGTGCTGTGGAGTCGGCGATACCGTACCGCTCGGTACGGGGGTCGTCAAGGCGGTGGGATCGGGTTCGGCCGGGCAGCGCCAGCTAGGTGTGACTGCGTGGTCGGTTTGGCACGCTCGAGGGCTGCGGATATGTCAGCACGGAGGGCGCGCGAGGCAGTCGATTTCAGCCACTCGAAGGCGCCCCGAGCTGGCCCCGGTCCACCTTTCCCAGATGCGTGGTCGGGAGGGAATCGACGAATACACCTCGCGCGGATGCTTGTACGGCTCCAACCGGCCGCGCACAAAGGCCTTGAGCTCCTCCGCCAGGCCGTGGCGAATCCTCGGCCTGATCGAAGCCGGGAGCGCAAGCCCGCGCCCCGGCTCGCGGCTACTCCGACTCTGCCCCGGCTCGCATCGCGTCGTACGCGTTGCCCAGGAAGAAATCGGCCGGAATGCCGCGTCGCGCCCAGGCAGCGTAGCGGGCGGGGAGTCCCTCCGCCACGACTTGCTCCCGGCTCCGCCCAGCGGCCATCGCCCGGCGCAACCGGGCGGTGACGTCTCCCAGCAGCCCCGCGAACTCGCGCAGCTCGGCCGGGGTGCTCGGCGGTCCGTGCCCGGGCAGAATCACGGCATCCGAGGGGACTAGCGCCGTCAGCCGGCGGATTCCCGACACGTAGTCGTCCCAGTGGCAGCCGTTGGCCCAGTCGCAGGGGCCGAGCATGGGCACGTACAGGTCGCCCGTGGCCACTACCCCCGAACCGATGAAGAACACCACCAAGTCGCCGTCGGTATGGGCGCGCGGGAAGTGGAGCAGGCGGATCTCCTCCCCGTTGAAGTGGAGCGTGAGCCCGGTGTCGACCTCTACTGCGGGGAGCGCGGAATCGGACCAGGGGCCGATCGGCATCATGCCGTACATCCGGGTCGGCTGCCGCATCCGGCGCCGCGTGTTGCTGTGGCCGATGATGACCGAGCCGCGGCCGAGTCCGGCGTTACCGCCGGCGTGGTGGTAGTGGGTGTTGATCAGGATCTGCGGGCCGGTTCCGCCGGCTCGCGTCAAGGCCGCCAGCAGCGAGTCGGCCGTCGCGGCGTACGCCGCATCCACCAGGAGCGTACCGTCGGCGCCGATCGAGGCGACGGCGTTGTCGAACGTCGGGCCGCGGTCCGCACGGAGAAAGTGGACTGGTCCGGCCACACGCGTGGCCGAGAAGCTGGCCGAGTCGGCCTCCTGCGCGGACCTGGAGGATGGGAGGAGGACGAGCAGCCTCCCTTGCTTCATGCGAAGCCGCACATCGCTCAGGCGCTCCAGATCGGCTAGCGGATCTCCGCCGAGCACGAGGAGGTTGGCCTCGTATCCTTCTTCGAGTCGGCCTATCCGGCGGGAGGGAAAGATCGTCCGCGGCGTGTTCTCGACCAGCATCCGGAGCAGGGTCGCGTTGTCGAACACTTCGAGCCGGCGGATCGACCGCAGCTCACCCAAGGCGGTCTCGTCCCCATCGGCGCCAAGCGCGATCGGCACCCCATGACGGTGGAGCAGGCTGAGGTTCTCCCGCTGCACCCGGGCGAACCGGTCGCCCAGACGCTCGTTGTCGAAGAACGGTTTCGGCAGGATCGTGGTGATGACCGTCGTTCCCTGCCGTGCGGCCCGCGCCGCGTCCTCTTCCCGGATCAGCCAGTGACCCAGCGAAGTGTCTGGGAAGCCCGCGGTCGGGCCGACGTGCCACCCGGGCAGGTGCGCGATCAGGTCCGCGCCCGCGCGGACGGCCACCGCGAAGTCTTGCGCAGTCTCGACGTGCACCGAGACCCTGCGCCCCGCCCCGTGGGCGCGAGCCACGATCGGCTCCAGGAGCGCGGGATCCAGTCCTGGGCGGGCCATGGCATGGGCGGAGTCCGCGAGAAAGGCCGGGGTGCGACGGCGGGGCAAGTCCTCGGAGAAGGCGAGAATGACCTTGATGAAGTCGGCGTTGGCCCGGAGCACCGCCGGCCATTTGGCCTCGAGGTCGGCCGGGGTGTCGATCACCACGAATGCATGACCGTCGAGCTCGCGCGCCGTGCGGCGCGAGCCGAAGATCCCCTGCGCGGCCAGACGCTGGAAGAATCCGGGCAGGCCGTGGGTCGAGGCGAGGAGCGGGGCACGGGTGTACACCACGTCCACGCCTTCCGGGGTGTTCACCCGGCGGAGGACCTCGGGACCAGGCTCGACGATCGCGTCCTGCACCATGACGTAGAACACGCCGTCACGAAGGAACCGACGGGTCTCGTCGGCGATCTTCTCTGGATCGTTGAAGCGGTGCTGGTGCGCATCACCGGCGGCGGGGACCACGTATCCACCCGCCAGATCGATGACGGTATCGACCCGCTCCGGTCGGCGTCGGGTGAGCGTCGGTCCCACCGCGTAGAACGTGTCGGGCCGGAACCCGCTGGCGTGGAGCCAATTCCCGTTGACCAGCGCGGTATTCGGCTCCGGCGACTGCGGGTAAAGCAGTGCCATGGCGACAAGCAGGGGTGAAACCATGGGCGGCTCGACGTGTGGTGACAGTTCATGCTACGCCCGGACACGAGCCGGAGTTTCGGCACGGGAAACCCACGATCTGGCGCGCGGTGGATGGTTCGCGTTTCTTCAGTGCCCCGGTCCCGCCCTGAGCTGGCCCCGGTCCACCTTCCCCAGGTGCGTGGTCGGGAGGGCGTCGAGGAAGATCACCTCGCGGGGATGCTTGTACGGCTCCAGCCGATCGCGCACGAAGGCCTTGAGCTCCTCCGCCAGGCCGTCGCGGCGCTCGCGAGGGACGACGTAGGCATACGGCTTGACCAGGCCATTCGCGTCGGCCACGCCCACCACCGCCACCTGCGACACCGCCGGGTGGAGCAGCAGGCAGCCTTCCACCTCGGTGGGGGAGAGCCATCTGCCCGACACCTTGAGCAGCTCGTCGGCTCGGCCGCCATAGCCGTAGTAGCCGTCGGCGTCACGCCGGACCAGGTCGCCCGTAACCACCCACTCACCCCGGAAGCAGGTCTGGCTCTTGTCCAGCTGTTGCCAATAGCCCAGGGCCCGCGACCCGCCCCGCACCCAGAGGTGCCCGATCGTCCCGTCAGGCACCTCCCGACCCTCCTCGTCCGCCACCCTGATCTCGAAGCCGGGCACCACCTCGCCCAGCGTCCCACGGCGAACCCGGCCCAGTCGATTGGAGAGGAAGATGTGCCACATCTCCGCGGTGCCGAGGCCGTCGAGGAGCGGAACCCCGAAAGTCCGGTCCCACCTGGCGTGCAGCTCTTCGGGCAACCCCTCTCCCGCGGAAGTCGCCAGTCGTAAGGAGGAGAGGTCCTGGCGGCCGGCCTCCGGATGACTCACCATCTGGTTGATCATCGTGGGGACGGTGATCAGGATGGTCGGCCGGCATCGCGCGATTCGGCTGAAGATGACTTCTGCGGTGCAGCGGTCGTCGAACAGCACGCTGGCGGCGCCGGCGGCGAAGGGAAAGAGGAGATTGGAGCCGGTCGCGTAGCCGAAATAGAGTTTAGGAACCGAGAGCGTCACGTCGTCCTCGGTGTAGCAGAGGACTTGGCCGGCGTAGCACTGCGCCGTGTTGACGAACGAGCGATGCGGCTGCACCGCGGCCTTGGGGCGGCCGGTGGTGCCGCCGGAGAAGAGCCAGATGGCGGCGTCGTCAGGGTGCGTGGGAAAGTTCCGCCAGGTCTCCGGTGCCACATCGAGGCGCGATTTCCAATCGCCGAGGCCCACGACCAGCAACGCGGGCGCATGTGCACCCCGGCCGGCCGCGGCGCGAAATGCGTCGGCCCGCTCCGCGGCTACCAGCGCCACTACGGCGCGGCTGTACTCGAAGAAGTACTCGATCGCGTCGGGCTTGAGCTCCGGGTTGACCATCACTACGACGGCGCCGATCTTCAGGATGCCGAACAGCGCCGCCACGTAGTCGGGCCCGTCTGGCAGGGCGATGATGACGCGCTGTTCCGGAGACACTCCCGCCGAACTGAGCAGGTTGGCATAGCGGTTGGCCAGCGCCTGAACCTCTCGGTAGCTCAACCGTCCGGCATCGGTAATGAGCGCGGTCCGGTCGCCCCGGCCTTCGCGCACCCGGGCATCGAGAAAGAAGTCGGCGATGTTGAGTTGCGCCTGACCCTCGACAGTCATGGCTGAAATCCCCGGCTGGGACAGAGCGGTGAGGACACGATAACCGTGCAACCGCTTGCCGCAATGACCTGGGAGGAGGCACGGGACGCCGCCGGCCCGAGATCCGTTGCCATCCTGCCGGTGGGCGCCATCGAGGCGCACGGTCCGCACCTGCCGCTGGAGACCGACGTGATCATCGCCCAGGCGATGGCGCGTGCGGGCGCCGCCCGGCTGGCCGCTCGCGGCTTGAGGGTAGTAGTGCTTCCGCCTCTGACCTACACCGCGGCGGCTTTTGCGCAGGGTTTCGCCGGAACGGTTTCGCTCCGCCCGGAGACGGTCACTGCGACGGTGCTGGATATCGCCGGCAGCCTCGCTCGGCATGGATTCGGCGTGCTGGCCATCGCCAACGCGCATCTCGATCCGGGACACCTCGCCTCGGTGGAAGCGGCCGCAGACATGATTCGACGCAACCTCGGGCTGGCAGTGGCGTTTCCCAACCTCGCCGCCAAGCCGTGGGCCCTCCGGCTGAGCGACGAGTTCAAGAGCGGCGCCTGCCACGCCGGCCAATTCGAGACTTCGATGGTGCTGGCCGAACGCCCGGAGCTGGTGCGCGAGGCCACCAGGGCAGCGCTGCCACCGAACCCGGCGTCGCTTTTCCGTGCCATCCGGGATGGCAAGCAGAGCTTCGAGGAGGCGGGCGGCGACCGGGCCTACTTCGGGCATCCGGCCCAGGCGACCGCCGAGGAAGGCCGCGCCACCATCGAAGTCCTCGGCGCGATTCTCGACGAAGCGGTCCAGGCCGAGCTCGGCGCTAGGACCGGGCAGGTGAAATGAATCCCCTGGCCGGTCGGGTGGCGGTGGTGACTGGAGCCGGCCGGGGGATTGGAGCTGCGACCGCCCGAGCGCTTGCGGACGCCGGTCTCGGTGTGGTGGTCGCCGCCCGCAATCGAGACCAGATCGAGCGGCAGACCGCCGAGCTGGTGGCGCTGGGGCATGAGTCAAAGGCGGTGGTCTGCGACGTGACCAGCGAAGCGAGCGTGGAGAACCTCTCCCGCGAAGCCGCCGAGCTGGGACCGGTTGCGGTGCTGGTCAACAACGCCGGCGCCGCCGCGTCGATGCCCGTCGTCCGGACCTCGCTCGACGAGTGGAACCGCCTCATGGCCGTCAACGCCACCGGCGCTTTCCTCTGCACCCGCGCCTTTCTTCCAGGAATGCTCGAGCGGCGGTGGGGCAGGGTGGTCAATGTGGCTTCGACGGCGGGGCTCCGAGGCGGCAAGTATCTCGCGGCCTACTCCGCGGCCAAGCATGCGCTGGTGGGTCTCACCCGGTCGGCGGCTGCGGAGGTGGCGGGCACCGGCGTCACGGTGAACGCGGTGTGCCCCGGCTTCGTGGATACCGAGATGACCGCCGAGACCGTGGCCCGGATCGTGGCCAAGACCGGCCGCACCCGGGAAGAGGCGCTGGCGGCGGCCCTCGCTTCGGAGGGCCAGACTCGGCTGATCTCGGCGGCGGAGGTGGCGGCGGCGGTGGTGTCGCTCTCGGCCGCTGCTGTCACCGATCCCCCCAATGGGGAGACCCTGGTCCTGGACGGGAGAGACCCGATGAGCAGCCGCTTCGCGATCGTCAACCCCGAGGAGCTCGGCGCGCCCCGAGGGTGGAACCACGGGATGCTGGCGCCGGCGGGGGTCAGGACGCTCTTCATCGCGGGGCAGACCGCGCGCGACGGCTCGGGTCGAGTGCCGGCCGCTGATTTCGTCAGCCAGTTCGACCGGGCGTTGGGCAACGTGCTTGTCGTGCTCCGCCAGGCCGGCGGCGAGCCGGGGGACATCGGGCGATTCACGATCTATGTCACCGACATGGCGCAGTACCGCGCCAGCCTCAAGCCGTTGGGCGAGGTGTACCGGCGCCGGATGGGGACGCACTACCCGGCGATGGCGCTGGTGGAGGTGAAGTCGTTGGTGGACCCAGAGGCGGTGGTGGAGATCGAAGCGACCGCGGTGCTCGGCAGATGACGTTTGAGTTTCGGCGCATGAGTTTCACCACGGAGACACGGAGGACACGTGTTCATGAGTTCACCTAGACACGCAACGAAGGAGGTCAACATGTCACCACGGGTAGCAGCGTCAAGCCTCGCTCTTGTTCTGCTGTTCGCGGCGGGCACGGTCCAGGCGCAAGATCCGGTCAAGGTGGCCCCGGACCGCTTCACTGTGCTGCTGGAAAACGAGCGCGTGCGCGTGCTCGACTTTCATAGCAGCGCCGGCGTAAAGGTCCCGCTGCATTCGCATCCCGCCTACATCAGCTACAGTATCTCGGGCGCGGGCAAGACCAAGTTCACGTCCGCAGACGGGAAGGTGACCGAGCAGACGGCCAAGAGCGGCCAGGCGACCTGGCACGAACCGGAAACCCACGCGAGCGAATACAAAGGAACCGGATCCACCCATGTGCTGCTGGTCGAGCTGAAGGGGCACTGACGCCTCACTACCCTTCCCGTTTGCCACGGAACACTGAAGACACGACAATTCACCACGGAGACACGGAGGACACGGAGGACACGGAGGGAGCACGGAACGCGCAATGAAACAGTGACAATGTGGTCCTCCGTGCCTTCTCCGTGCCCTTCCGTGGTGAAAGGGAACGGTCGTGGGGGCTGTGGAGAGGCTGTAACGCTGAATCTCGTTGAGCGAGCGCACTGATGTTCCTCAAACCCAGATCGTTCCTCTACAGTGTTGATCCGGCGAGCGCCGTCGCGACCATTACGCTCAACCGGCCCGAGCGGCTCAACGCGCTCACCTTCGAGGTCTACACCGAGCTCAGGGACACCTTCCGCGCGCTCGACACCGAGCCCGGCGTTCGTGCCGTCATCATCACCGGCACCGGCCGAGCCTTCTGCACCGGCGGAGACGTGGAGGACATCATCGGCGCGCTGTTCTCGAGGGATGCCGCGGGGTTGCTCGAGTTCACCCGTCTCACCGGCGATCTCATTCTTTCCATTCGCCAGTGTCGCCGCCCGGTCGTGGCGGCGCTCAATGGGACTGTGGCTGGCGCGGGGGCAGTCATCGCGGCGGCCAGCGACATCCGGATCGCGGCCGAGAGCGCCAAGATAGCCTTTCTCTTTACGCGGGTGGGACTCAGCGGCGCCGACATGGGGGCGGCCTGGCTCCTGCCCCGGATCGTCGGCCTGGCGCATGCGAGCGAGCTCCTCATGCTGGGGGATTTCATCACCGCCGAGCGCGCCGCCGAGATCGGGCTCTACAATCGGGTGGTAGCAGGCGAGCGGTTGATGGCAGAGGCGACCGACTTCGCCGCCCGACTGGCGCGAGGACCGTCGGCGGCCCTTGGAGTCACCAAGCAGGCGCTCAACCAGGAGGCCGCGATGGATCTGGTTTCCGCCATCGAGTGGGAGGCCCAGGCCCAGGCCGCCTGCATGCAGAATCCCAACTTCCGCGAGGCCTACGAAGCCTTCCGCGCCAAGCGCGACCCGAAGTTCGAGTAGGCCATGCCGGACACGAGACTGATCCGCACCTTTCTCGAACCGCATCACACAGCGCTCGCCGAGCGGGCCAGCGGCCTCGCGATGGGCGAGATCGCCAAGCGCCCTGAACCTGTCGAAGACGCCGACGCCCGGAGGGAGGCGCGGGCCCTGCTTGGGCTGCTCGGTGGGGGGGCGGGGGGCTGGCTCCAGCCGATTCTCGATCTAGATGTCCGCGGGTGCTGCCTGATGCGCGAGGCGCTCGCAGCAGCGTCACCGCTCGCCGACGCGGTGTTCGCCCTGCAGGGGCTGGGCACCACGCCGATTCTGTTGGGCGGCTCGCCTGCCCAGAAGGACCGTTGGCTCGGGCCGATCGCCCAGGGAAAGGTGATGACCGCCTTCGCGATGACCGAGTCCGAGGCAGGGTCGGACGTGGCCGGCATCAGCACCACCGCGCGGCGCGACGGAGCGGGATACGTACTCGATGGGACCAAGACCCTGATCTCCAACGCGGGCATCGCCGATCTCTACATCGTGTTCGCCTCCACCGACCGAGCCAAGGGTGCCAAGGGAATCAGTTGCTTCCTGGTACCGGCTGATAGCCCGGGGCTTCGGTTCGCAGGTCCGCAGGTGCTGAGTGCCCCGCATCCGTTGGGGGAGATCGCGTTCGAAGATTGCCGGGTTCCGGCCGATGCGCTGTTGGGCACCGAGGGACGCGGCTACGGGCTCGGCCTCGCGACCCTCGACCGGTTGAGGCCCACGGTGGCCGCCGCGGCCTGCGGGATGGCCGCGCGCGCGCTCGCCGAGTCGCTGGCCCACGTGAAGCAGCGGGAGCAGTTCGGGACGCCGCTGGCGAAGTTCCAACTGGTGCAGCAGAAGCTCGCGCGAATGGCCACAGATCTTACGGCCGCCCGGCTCTTGACCTATCGGGCGGCGTATGAGAAGGACCAGGGCCAGGAACGGATCACGAGTGAAGCGGCCATGGCCAAGTCCTTCGCCACGGAGATGGCCCAGCGGGCGGTGGACGACGCGGTGCAGCTTATCGGCGGACGGGGAGTGCTGGCCGCTCACCCGGTGGACCGGCTGTACCGCGCGGTACGGGCGCTCCGGATTTACGAGGGGACGACGGAGATCCAGCAGTTGATCATCGCGGGGGAGTTGCTCAAGTAACGTCAGGCCGACCCGTGGGGTCGGGGCCTAGCACGTGTAACGCTATCCGTTATATTCCCGGCATGACCTGGACGCCGCGGCGCCGGTGATCGTCACCTTTGCCGATGCTGGCACGGAGGACGTCTTTCATGGTCGCGACACCAAGGCCGCCAGGCGTGCGTGCCCGTCGAGTCTCTGGGCAATCGCCCGGCGCAAGCTCGACCTGCTGAATGCCGCGGTGAGCTTGGTCTCGCTTCGAGTCCCACCGGGCAATCGCCTGGAGTCCCTGAAGGGAGACCGAGCCGGACAGTTTAGTATCCGGATCAACGACCAACTCCGCATCTGCTTCGACTGGACAGATGCCGGGCCGGCAGATGTCGAGATCGCCGATTACCACTGAGCGTGACAAAGGGGTCTAGCATGGTGCGAATTCCCACCAATCGACCTCCCACACACCCCGGGCAGATGCTGCTCGAGGAATTCCTCAAGCCCCTCGCCCTTACCCAGCGGGAATTGGCCGAGCGTCTCGGGGTCTCTTATCCCCGGGTGAACGAACTGATTCATGGCAAGCGCGGCGTCACGCCGGACACGGCGCTCCGTCTGGAGCAACTGTTCGGGATGGAGGCCCAGTTCTGGCTGAACCTCCAGATGGCCTGGGATCTCTACCAGGCGAGCCGCTCGCCCGAGGCCCGGCGGATCCGGCAGATCAAGCGGCTCCCGGCGCTGCGCCGGGCGGGCAAGTCGCCAACCGCTGCCTAATTAGCCCAGATCGCGCCGGCTTGGCGTCTAACCCGCAATTGCAGCTGACAAGCCGGACCGTGACGAGTTCCGCGTGGGCACGGCTCATCGGTGGCGGTCAATGAAACGTACACTTGTGCGGGCGCGAGCTTGAGAGCTTGCAGCTGATCTGCATTTCGTTATGCCGCTGACCATTCTCCCCGCGGCCTGACTCGACAGCTGGGACGATCATGAGACTGCTCGTACTCGGGCTGGCCCTCCTACTCGTGCCGCCTCACGCACGCGCGCAGCAGCGTCTTCCAATCATCGAGATGCACCTGCACGCCTCGCCCGCGGACGGGAACGGGCCACCACCCCTGGGTCTGTGCGTGCCCCTTCTGCCTCATGCTCCCCCTCTGGATCCGAACAGGGGCGTCTTCAGCGCAGTGGCGAAGGATCCTCCGTGCTCCGATCCCATCTGGTCACCCATGACTGACGAGGCGGTCATGGAGCAAACGATCGCCGTTCTAGAGCGGCGCAATATCATCGGAGTCTTGAGCGGCACGCCAGAACGTGTGCGCCGGTGGTACAAGCCAGCGCCGGGTCGGTTCATTCCCAGCATTCAGTTTCAGCTTGGCCGTGACGAGATGTCCCCGGACTCGCTGCGTCGCCTGTTCAAGGACGGGCCCTTCGCCATCTTTGGCGAGGTGTCAAACCAATACGTTGGGATCGCACCCGACGACGAACGGATGGAGCCGTACTGGGCCCTGGCGGAGGCGCTCGACGTGCCGGTCGCCATCCACATGGGCGAGGGGCCGCCCGGAGCGGCCTACCTTATTCCGACGTACCGCGCCCGGTTGACGAGCCCATATCTGCTGGAGGAAGTGTTGATTCGTCATCCCCGGCTGCGCGTCTCCGTGATGCACTACGGGTCCCCCCTGATCGACGAGATGATCGCGATGCTCGGAGCCTACCCCCAGCTGTACGTCGACATCGGTGGGATCCAGTGGTTCTACCCCCGAGCGTACTTCTACGGGCAGCTCGAGAGGCTCATCGATGCCGGGTTCGAGAAGCGGGTGATGTTCGGTTCGGACCAGATGAACTGGCCGGGGGTTATCGAGCCCGCCATCGCGATCGTCGAGAAGGCGCCGTTCCTGAGTGAGGAGCAGAAGCGCGACATCTTCTACGACAACGCTGCTCGCTTTCTCCGGCTCAGCAAGGACGAGATCGCGAGGCACCACGGAAAGTGAGCTGATGAAAGCGACACGGCATGACACGCTGTTGCACTTTGTGTCAGGTTGTACGCCCCAGAATAAGGGCTCCTTCACTGAAGGAGGACCGCCATGTCTGCACACTCCACCACCCCTGCCCCGCTGATCGCGATCGTCGCATTGGTCGCCGCCTGCACGGCGGGTAATGAGGCGCCTCACCCCAACGCGGCCGCCGCCCCGACCGTGGTCATCTTGACCGCCATCGATTACGCGTTCGAGGCACCTGACACGATCCCGGCAGGGTTCACCACCTTCCGCATGGTGAACAACAGCGAACAGTTCCACATGGCGCAGCTGATCAAGCTCGAGGGCGGCAGGACATTGGACGACTTCCTCCAGGCGTACAGCGAAGCGTTCCGCACGGTCGGTCCACGGCCGGAGTGGGCAAAGCGGCTCGGCGGCCCAGGCGTGGCCGACCCGCACGGCGAGTCAAACGCGACACAGTACCTGGAGGCAGGCAGCTATGCGTGGATCTGCCTGGTGAACCCTCCGCCGGATCAGGCGGCCCGGTCGCTCTGGTTCAGCCCCCTCCGCTCGGGCCGGCTCGAGCTGACCGAGCGCACCTGGGTTCCGGCCTTGCTGCGCAGAGCATCGAGCGACCCCGAACCGCTGGTAGAAGTGCGGGAGCTTACGGCCGCTCAGTTGCGCACCTGGAGGCGGAAACCTGACCAACCCGTTTGGATTCGGAAGTCGGAGCGGCCCGTCTGATTGCTGCTGCAGAGCCAGGTCAGGGTCCCGCAATCGTGCTATGTAAAAGCGACATCCGTGAACACGCGTACCCCTGAAGAGTCAATGCCAGGGACTACGATCCTGGCGCTGGGAGAATCCAAGTCCAGATCGCCAATCGTAACGGCGCATGGCCCCCGCATCTCTTCTTGTGTCCGACGCACTGTAGCCTCGACGAACCGGAAGGTCGGATGCACTGTGAAGAGGACCCAGAACACCTCACCGTTTGGTAGCAACGTCCAGTCGAGCAGATGGATACCTTGCCGTCTGAGCGGCCACTCGTCGCTCGAATAGCACTGACCAGTGAAAATGCAGCCCACTTCGACAGAGTAGTCGCTCGGGGGAGCATCGATCCACTTGACTTTGTCGTCCTGATCATCTGGAGAACGGAACAGGCGCAGCTCGTTTCCGGGGAACGCGAGCCTAAAGCCTACTCACAGTTGGGAGCCGGCATGAGTGACCCTCTTCCACTGATCGAATCGCCGCGACCTCCCGACGAGGGCTGTGGGATTGCGCTCGGCGAACTGCTCGGTTAGGGCGACAAAGCACTCCCCTGACTCGTGTAGGCTGACCTTCATGATACCTGTGTATGAGCGGATCGCGATATACACATCGCTCTTGCGTGCAGGTGTCCACCTCCGCCACACGCCAGACTTCGGGCCGTCGCGCGACCCAACACCAAAGCGCACTGCCCAATTGCCGCCCAGTTTCATCGGATTCACCTTGACAGCCATGACGGTACCGCTCGCGCTTACGATGTCCTAGGAGTGTTAGTCAGGCTGGTGCCCTGTCCTATCCGTTCAGCCTTGGCCCTCGGTTGCGCAAATAAGAAACCATCCATTTCGCTTCCGGATCTTTTCCGAGCCGGCGAATGCCATCAGGGAAGCGCGCTTAGAGGTAGGAGTATTCTCGTGGCAAAATACGCCGACTCAAGATGCTGTTCCGGTTCTCGTCGGCAGTATGCGAACAGGCTAGGCTCCTACCGCTAGCAGCCGACACCTATTCGCCCCATCTGCACCATGAACTCGAACGGTGAGCGCAACGACGCTCCCTTCCCGATTTCAGGCCACGACTGCGTGTGCGAACTCGCATTGTGGCCCAATACTCTACGGCCTCTCAGGTCGCCTCGCCCTCGGCCCCCTTCACAGCGGCAGCAGTTATCGCGCAGACGTGTCGGGACGGAGTGATCGAGATGAGCCAGCGCTGGAAGCGGGCGCGCCTATGAGTGCTGAAGCGTCAGCAATCGGTGGACCCGGTCGTGAGCGGGGAGTAGAATCAGGTCATCCCACGACGGCATAGCCAAACCTCCGCGCAGCCCGAATCACGGCGACCGAAAGTGCCGGGTCCGCAAGCGCCCGGTGGAAAACGGGCCGCGCGGGCAAGGCGTCCAGCGCCCGCTCGTACAGCGCCACGGCGGGACGGTTGCCGTCCATGGAGGAGGGATACGACAGGCCCTCGATCGTCGGGTACGCCTCGTAGATCCGTTGCGACCACCGGCGGGCTTTGGGCCGTGGCCCGGAATTGATGGCCATGGATGCCCCCGCGCGAGTCGGCCAGCTATCGGTGAGATCGAGGAGCTCGAGCGGCCGGCCCAAATCGAACGCCACCAACCAGGGTGCGTTTCGGCGCCGGTCGATCACGCGGGTCTCCTGAAAGACCTCCGCGAACGGCGTCATTCCGTTTGTAGCCGCGTAGAGAATGCCCCGGTCCTGTACCGCGCTTGGTGGGAGATGATGGTCGAACCGGCTGTTCGTAGGACCGAAATCCCGAAAGGCATTCCAGGCGACGGGGTAAGCACCCCCGGCAAAGTAGATTCGCCAGAGCCTAGTGCTCTGGGGGACGACAGCACGGTCCGGATGAACCGCGGCGAGCGTGGCCACCGAAGGCGGCTCGGGAAACTTGGCCACCGCCAGCGGCGACTCAGGCCCCGCGGGCGATTTCCGCGACTACTTCCGGCGGCCGTCCGGTTCGCAGCCAGTCGAGGGGCGAGATCGGCTGCTCCTCCTCGGCGTCCGCGCACAAGTCGGGATGCGGAGTCGTGAACCACCGCCACACCGCGACGGGATGCAGATCCGCCGGAAGCGCCGCAATGACCCGGTCGACTCCCGGCACCGGTTTTCGTCCGGCGAACTGAAATCGCGGCAGTCGCCAGCTCTTCCCCTCTTTCACCCCATACAGAGTACGCGATTCACCGGCGAGACGCTGCCGGATTCGGCTGGGGTCCACGTCCAGCCGTTTCGCGGCTTCGTCGACGCTTAGGCTGGATTGAAGCAGGTGCGCATACTCGAGTGCGGCCCGGGTGATCGGCTCTGCATCCTCCACCGGGAGCGATGAAGTGTCCAAATCGCCCGAGGCTAGAACGCGTTCCTCGTCCTCCGTCAGGACACTCGATTCAGACGCCCCGCCGAGGGCCGCATTCAGGACCTGGCCCACCGTGGTCTCGATATCCCCGAGGCGCTGGGCGACGTAGCTCGCGCGAACGGCGTTGGACCAGCCTCCGACTCTGAGCCCGGGGGGTCTGCGCACGGTGCGCACTACGACCGCATTGTCCTCGATGACCGCGATGAGCAACTCGCCTTTTGCCAGACGAGCGGGATGCTTGGGCAGCTTGAACCACACGCCACTGGGACTCTCGGCCGACTTGCTGCGTTCGGCGACCAGGGTGGCAAGCGCATCCACGCCGCTAGCGACCGCGTCGGGGAGTGGTTTCTTGGCTGGGGGCATCATATACTCCAGCTTAGCGGTATATCCTGCTGTTAGTTACCGTTAATATACCATAGATCTATGGCCATCGCAAGGCTTGGCCCTGGGGCCGCAAGCCCAAGTCATGTTACAACTTAATCACCCTACTCGGGATCATGGTTGCCCTACCCGGAAAGGTCGAAGTTGACATGTCCGCTCCCAATCCAGGCACCGCGGACGACCGCACCGACCCGATGCCACGACCGACCTTCGCCGACTTCGCGACCGTCGACTGGCAAGCGATCGTAGCAAGGGCGCCGTTCCGCCGGCTGTACGAGCTCGCAGGCCGTTTCGGCGAGGAAGCGCGCCACGCCGCGGGTGCTGGCGACAACGTCACGGCTGCAGTCTTCCAAAGCCTCGCCGACGTCTGTTCCCTTGGGTTTCGCGTCGATCGTCCCAACGATCCGTTCACCCCGTGGATGGTGACCCAGGGCTTTCGAACAGGCGGCATCGAGGACTTGAGCCAGGAAGCGGTCGAGACTTTCTCCGAGCTGGCGGAGAACACGGCTGACCCGCGCGTTCGAGCCCGATTGGGCGACGTGGCTTGGGTGCGGATCCGGGCCCATCGCGCGGCAAAGGTCGCGGTGACCGCGTACCTGAGCCTCGCTGACCAGATCGACCCCGGGGGGTGGCCTGAGGAGTTTCCGGCCCTGCAGCGCGCCCTAATCATCGCCCTGCAGCTCGGTCGTGGGAACGAGGAGCTGCGGCGAGTCGTGGGGTTCATCCAGGAGCTGCTCGCCCGGTTGGCCCCGGTGGACACAGGCTTCCTCTGCGCCAAGCTGATGCGCCTGCTGCTGGAAATGAGGACGGAAGACGGCGCACGGTACGCCACGATGGCCGCCGACATTGCTCAGCGTGCCCTCGGGATCAAGGAATTCCATCGCGCCCGTGAATACTGGGCGTTAGCGGCCGAGTGGGCCGGTCGAGCCAAGGACCCGGAGGAGCAGCGCTCACATCTGCTGGCGGTCGCCGAGGCATACGTAGCGGAGGCGCTCGAAGCTCTGCTCGTCTTCGCGAATTACCCGCCGGTTCCGACTGTCGCTCGGCTCAGGGAGACGTCCGAGGAACACGCCAAGCAGTACCTCCTGATGTCGCTCTTTCCGAAGGTCTTCTTCAGCACCGAAGGGAAAGTCGTGGCCCGTCAGGCTTCGCTGGCGTCGGATGATCCATCCGAACGCGAGGCCGCGCTGCGAATGGAAATGCTCGCTCTCGCGGCACAATACCATGACACATTGCCACAAATGATCATCGATCCCATGCGGCGTCAGATTCTGAGCGATCACCCGCTCGCAGCGGGTGATCTTCTCCCACTGCTGGAGTTCAACCAGTTGGTCCCGCGGGGACGAGAACGGCTCTTTGCCGACGGGCTGGTGGCGGGGTTCTATGGAGATCCGGTTCAGGCAACGCATCTCTTGGCGCCGCAGGTCGAGCATGCCATCCGTGTGCTTCTACAACGAGTGGGGGAGAGGGTTTCCGGCTTGGACCGGTACGGTCTGCAGCCGGAGTTCGGTCTCAACAAGCTCCTCTACCTGCCGCGTCTGAAGGAGGTGCTGGGAGAGGACGTAGTGTTCGCGCTTCAGGGACTGACGGTGGAGCCAGCTGGCGGGAACATTCGAAATCGGATGGCGCACGGACTCATGAACGACGGGGAGTTCTACGCGTGGCCGGTGATGTATCTGTGGTGGCTGACCCTCCGTCTTTGCCTCCTGCCTGGGCTCATCCGGGCGACCGAGGGGGCGAGGAGTTGAACTACCGACCTCACGGGGGCGCCCGCTTACTCCGGCTGGGCAGGCCGCTGTAGACGAGTATCTTTCGCGTCCTGCCGGACTGCCGCCCCAGAGCCCGACCTGACTTGGCAAGTGGGGCTGCAGCCTAACCGCGCATTCAGCCGACTGGCGGGAGTGCCCCAAGCTCCGCTTAGGCGGGACCGTGCGTTGAGGAACGTTGCAGAACTAATGTTTGTGCGGGCGCTAGGATGATGGCCCGCATCTGATGCGCATGTGGCTATGTGGCACCCTGACCCCTTCGTCAAACATCCCATCCCGGGGACGCACCCTCCCACGGCGGAAGAGGCGGGCCGATCGCTCTGGTTCAGCCCCCTCCGCTCCGGCCGGCTCGAGCTGACCGAGCGCACCTGGGTTCCGGCCATGGTGCCCTGGCGGGCTACCGACGACGGGCTGGTGACCCCTGAGGTCCTGGCGTGGTACGAGCGTTTCGCGCGGGGACAACCCGGGGCGCTGGTCGTCGAGGCGACCGGAATCCGGGACATTCCCAGCGGTCCGCTGCTCCGGATCGGGCACGATCGGTTCATCCCCGGCCTCGCGGAGCTGGTGCGCACCGTCCGTCAGTCGAGCGGCGGACGCACTCGGCTGTTCATCCAGATCATCGATTTCCTCCGGATCCGCCGCCGGCCGGAGCCGGAGCGATACTTCCGCGAGTTCTTGAGTATCACCGACCGGCACCGCGCGCTGTTGCCAGGCAGCGACGACGCCATCCGGGAGGCGCTGGCGCGATTGCCCGAGGAGGCGTGGCCCGAGTTTCTGGATGAGCGGGAGCTCGAGAGCGTGCGATTCGGCGAGCGGGAGCGGGTTACCGATACCGGGCTGCCGCACATTCGGGAGCTGCCACGGGTACTGCCGGGATTGTTCGCTCGAGCGGCGGCGCGGGCCGAAGAGGCGGGGTTCGACGGAGTGGAGCTGCACTACGCCCACGCCTACACCATGGCGTCGTTTCTCTCCGCGCTGAACCAGCGGGACGATGGCTACGGGGGGTCCCGGGCGAATCGGGTGAAATTGCCGCTCGAGGTCTATCGCGCGGTGCGAGGCGCGGTGAGCCAGCGATTCGTGGTGGGATGCCGGTTCCTGGCCGAGGAATGCATTCCGGGAGGAAACACCGCGGAGGATGCGGCCTGGTTCGGAGCCGAGTTTGCGCGGGCCCGGATGGACTACCTCTCGCTCTCTCGCGGGGGCAAGTTCGAGGACGCCAAGCAGCCGCGGGTGGGCTGGGCCAGCTATCCCTACACGGGGCCCAGTGGCTACGAGTGCATGCCGACCGTGCGGTCGGATGAACGAGGACCGTTCGGCCGGAACCGGGAGGCCGTCCGCGCCGTGCGGGAGGCGGTGCACGCCGTGGGGTGCCGGACGCCGGTGGTCCTATCGGGCGGCATCTCGACCTTCGAGCAGGCCGAGGAGTTGCTCCGGACCGGCGTGGCGGACATCATCGCGTCCGCCCGGCAGAGCCTGGCTGACCCCGACTGGTTCCGGAAGCTCAGACTGGGCTTGGGGCAAGAGGTGCGGCGCTGTGTCTTCACCAACTACTGCGAGGGCCTCGATCAGGTGCACAAGCAGGTGACCTGCAAGCTCTGGGACCACCTGGTTCTCGACGGGGACGATACGCCCCGCACCGCCGACGGCCGCCGGCGGCTGGTGGCCCCGGCGTGGGAGCCGGCCACCAGGTGAACGTCACCATTGTGGGGGCGGGGCCCGCCGGCCTCTATCTCGCCATCCTGCTCAAGTGCCACGACCCCCGCCACCAGGTGACGGTCTACGAGCGGAACCGGGTCGAGGACACGTTCGGCTTCGGAGTGGTGTTCTCCGACGAGACCCTCGAGAACGTCGGCGAGGCCGATCCCGAGACCAACCAGGCGATGGCCGCTGCCGCGGCGCGGTGGGAGGATATCGAGATCCACTACCGCGACACCGTCATGCGGTCGACGGGGCATCGCTTCTCCGGACTGGAACGGAAGACCCTGCTGGAGCTGCTCGCAAGACGGGCGCAATCGCTCGGGGTCGAGGTTCATTGGCAGCGGGAGATCCGAGACCTTACCGACTGCGGTCTTCCCGCCGCCGATCTGATCGTCGCCGCCGACGGCGCCGCCAGCCTGATCCGCGACCGGCTGTCGGATCAGTTCCAACCTCACCTCGATTGGCGCCAGAACCGCTTCGTCTGGCTCGGCAGCACCCGTCCCTTTCCCGCTTTCACCTTCTACTTCAAGCCTTCGCCGGTCGGGCTCTGGCGCACCCATGCCTACCAGTATGCCCCGGGTCGCTCGACCTTCATCGTCGAGGCCCGGGAGGAGACCTGGAAGGCGAGCGGCCTCGACGAGACTGACGAGCAGGCCACGGTCGCTTACCTGGAGCACCTTTTCAACGACGAGTTGCACGGCCACCGGCTCCTGGCCAACCGCTCCATCTGGCGGCGGTTCCCCACCGTCCGGAACGCCCGCTGGCATTCGGGGAACGTCGTGCTGCTGGGCGACGCCGCCCATACGGCGCACTTCTCGGTGGGCTCGGGCACCAAGCTGGCGATGGAGGACGCCATTGCACTGGCGGCGGCGCTCAAGACCGAAGCATCGATTCCCGCTGCGCTCGCCAGCTACGAGGCCGGCCGGCGGCCCCAGGTGGAGAGTCTCCAGCGCGCGGCCCAGGCAAGCCTCGAGTGGTTCGAATCGGCGGAACGCTACCATGACACCGAGCCGCTCCAGTTCGCCTTCACCCTGCTCACCCGGAGCCTCCGCATCACCCACGAAAACCTGAAGCTGCGCGATCCCGCGCTGGTGATGCAGGTGGACCGCTGGTTCGCCGAGCAGGCTGGCAGGCAGAGCGGGCGCCCTGTGACGGTCGATCCCGCCCCTCCACCGTTGTTTACGCCCTACCGGCTTCGAGAGCTGGTGCTGCCTAACAGGATCGTGGTGTCGTCGATGTGCCAGTACCGGGCGGACGACGGGCTTCCGAATGATTGGCACCTGGTGCACCTCGCCAGCCGGGCGATCGGCGGCGCCGGGTTGGTGATGACCGAGATGACCGACGTGAGCCGCGAGGCCCGGATCTCCCCCGGCTGCACCGGGATGTATCTCCCGGACCACGTCCGCGGGTGGCAGCGGATCGTGGAGTTCGTGCACCAGGAGAGCGAGGCCAAGATCGGCATCCAGCTGGCGCACGCGGGCAGGAAAGGCTCGACCCGGGTGCCCTGGGAAGGCGAGGATGAGCCGCTGGCCAAAGGGAACTGGCCGCTGATCGCGGCGTCTCCCATCCCCTACCGGCCCCACAACCAGACGCCCAGAGAGATGACCCGGGGCGACATGGACCAGGTGGGCGCCGACTTTGTCCGCGCCACCAGGATGGCCGACGCCGCCGGGTTCGACTTGCTGGAGCTGCACCTGGCGCACGGGTACCTCCTGGCCTCGTTCATTTCGCCCCTCACCAACCGGCGAACCGACGAGTACGGTGGATCCCTGGCCAACCGCATGCGTTACCCGCTGGAAATCGTGACCCGGGTCCGCGCCGAGTGGCCCCAGGCCAGACCGCTGTCTGTCAGGATCTCGGCCGTGGACTGGGCGCCGGGCGGGATGGAGCCGCACGACGCGGTGGAGGTAGCCCGGATGGTCGTCGCCGCCGGGGCCGATATCGTGGACGTCTCTGCGGGGCAGACCGTCGCTGAGGGGAAGCCGGTCTACGGCCGCCAGTTCCAGACTCCCTTCAGTGATCGGATCCGGCACGAAGCGCGGGTGCCCACGATGACCGTGGGAAACATCTCGTCGCCGGCCGACGTCAACACCATCCTGGCGGCTGGCCGCGCCGATCTGGTGGTGCTGGCGCGGGCTCACCTGTGGGACCCCTACTGGACCCGGCATGCGGCCGCTGACCTGGGTCACACCCTCCCCTGGCCGCCGTCCTACGCGACGCTGAACCGCTACACCCCCCGCCTGCGGTAGCCTGACGAGGCCGCCGAATGCACGGCCTCCATCGCAGCTCGCTCTCACGCGAAAGGAGTCGGTTGCGCCGCACTCGCCGATCTCTGGAAGCACCGCACGGATTGAGTGGGTTTCAGGCCTCGATGACCCCCACGGCGTATCGTCCGACGACCCGGTTTCGAGTCACCAGGGTGAGCCCCTCGATGTCTGCCTGAGCGAGCCGGTCGAATGGGTCTCGATGGTGGGCCGAAAAGGGCAGCGACCCGCCTCGGCGTGACGAGGAGTTGTGCGACATCAGATAATCTGATAATATGAGTCATGCCGATCTCCCGCACTGTGACCGAAGTGGCTCGGCACTTCTCGGACTACATCAATCGGGTTCTGTTCCGGCGGGAGCGATACGTGCTCCTTCGGGGAAACCGCCCCGTGGCCGAATTGCGCCCGGTAAATACTGGCGTGCCACTAGCGGACTTGCCCGCCCTTTTTGCCTCCTTCCCTCATCTCGATCCTGATGACGCCGCGGCCTTCGAGGCAGATGTCGAGTCGGGCCGCGCGGCGCTCGACGCTCAGCCGATCCGCGACCCCTGGGCGCGGTGAGCGGCATTCTCCTCGACAGCTCCATCATCATCGCGGCCGAGCGGGGCCAGCTCGACCTGGGCGCGGTCACGGCGGGACGGCTCGACCTGACCTATCTCTCCACCATCACGGCGAGCGAGTTGCTCCACGGTGTTCACCGCGCCGATACTCCCAGGCGGCGCCTCACCCGCTCCGCCTTTGTGGAGGCGGTGCTCGCGGCCTTTCCGATTCTCGAGCTCGATCTGACGACTGCTCGGGTTCACGCCAAGCTCTGGGCGGATCTGGAGGCGGTGGGGCGCTTAATCGGGGCTCACGACCTCTGGATCGCGGCCACCGCCCTGGCGCATTCCCTGACGATCATGAGCACGAACAGGCGGGAGTTCGCTCGGGTATCGGAACTCGCACTCGAGTCGGTGACCTTGAAGGCCTGAGCTTCCCCCTCAGCGAAGCGACTGGGGGACCTACTTCGCGAGCCCCCGCTGGAGCCGCGGGAGCTTCTTCCGTATGGGCCGGGGGTGCCGAGACGAACGCATTGCAGGGGGGTGGAGGGTCTGTAGTCTTTTGCGATCGGGCGATGCCCTCCTAGTCTCTCACGTATGACCGATGCCCGCAGCGGGGCGGACCGACCGCGTCTGCTGGAGTTACTCGAACGAGCGCTCGGCTGTCGCCGGAGAGTCGCGCCGCCTTCGTCGAGAAAGCCTGCGGCAGCGACGCCGAGCTCCGTGCTGAGCTGACCTCCCTGCTCGCCTCCCACGCCGCTGCGCCGGACTTCCTCGACTGGTTGCGAGAGCAGGTCCTTCCGACGGCGATCCTGGCCCTTTCAGAGGCGATCCTGCCTGCCGGGCAGGTCGTTGTCATTACGAGATCCTCGAGCGCCTCGGCGGCGGGGGAATGGGCGTGGTCTACAAGGCCCGTGACCTCGCGCTCGATCGGCTGGTGGCCCTCAAGTTTCTTCCTTTTCATCTCACTGCAGACCCGGAGGCCCAAGCGCGTCTGAAGAGCGAAGCCCGGGCCGCCTCGGCACTGGACCACCCCAACATCGGGGTCGTTTACGAGATCGGGTCGACACAGCTGGGGCCGGGGACCTCGAGGGGAGTCGGCTTTACATCGCGATGGCCTACTCGAGCCCGACGACCCGGACACCCTCCTCCTGCTCGGCTACGTCTACGGACACGGCGGCCGCAACGCGGACGCGCGCGCACTCCTGGAGCGCGCTCTCGAGCTCGACCCGCTCACGCCGCTCACTCAGGGCATGCAGGGCTTCGTTGCCGTTCTGGAGGGACGCTCCGCGGACGCCGTCGAGCCCTATCGCCGCTTCACGAATGGACCCGGAGGGTCCGCTCGCCGCAGTGTGCCTCGGCTGGGCGCTGGCGTATGACCGCCGGCTCGAGGAAGCCACCGCCGTGCTCGACGCCGCGGCCGACCGCTTCCTGGGAACCGCCTTCGCGTCCTGGGCTCGCTCCCTCGCCCATGGGCTGCGCGGCGAGTCCCACGATGCCCTGCGCGCGATCACGCCCGCGTTCGAGGCCGCCGCACGAGGCACGGAGATGTTCGCGCGCGAGCTCGCGCACTACTATGCGCTGGCAGGCGAGAAGGAGCTTGCCTTGGACTGCCTCGAGCGCGAGTTCGGGCTCGGCATGCTGAACTACCCGTTCCTCGCCGAGCACGACTGGCTCCTGGACGGCCTGCGGGGCGAGCCACGCTTCGAGGCGCTGCTCGAGAAGGTCAGGGCGGCGAGCGCCGAGCTGGCGGCAGCGCAAGACCGGAGTCGCTCCGGATTGCGGGCGCGTAAGTCATGATCTCCTCGGAAATTCGGCACCTGCTGCGGGAATTGGATTGGACTGGTGCGGGCGCGGGGTCTAAACTGGCACCGTGGCGACGATCAGGGAGCGTGCCTGTCCCGTTCCCAGGCGGCAAGCACATCGAGTTCATTATTGCACACCTTACGCGAGATAACGGCCGAGTTGCGAGACGGTCGTGAGAAAGGCGCGATCACCACTCCCGCCGCGCGTCACCCAAGCTCTCGCGAAGCTGGGCGCGGACCTCAAGAATCTCCGGCGGCGGCGCCGGATGCCGATGGCGTATGCGGCCGATCGCGCGTCGATCTCGCGTTCGACTCTATACAAGATCGAACAGGGTGATCCGGGCGTCAGTTTGGGCATCTACGCCACGGTCCTGCTGGGCTACGGGATGATCGAGCGGCTCGAGTGCCTGGTTGACGCGCGGTGCGACCGGGCAGGGTTGGCGCTGGAAGAGGCTCGGCTGCCGCGCCGAATCCGTAAGCTGGAGGTGTAGCCGAACAATCGGGTCACTTCCGACACACCTTTTTGACAGCCGCTCCCGGGAAGCGATACTCGCGGTAACGCACCATACCGCGAGGATCTCATGTACCGACCGATCGCCTGGACGATCGCCGCGTCACTGGCTTATCCCGCCTGCGAACTGCTCTCCGGGGGCGACGGCCGTCGCCATGTCGAGCGGCGAGCGTCATCCGGGGAACAGCAGCCGCACCGTCCAGACTGCGATGACCATGGCGGCGAAGTCCGCGAGGAGCCCCGCCGGCACCGCGTGGCGCGTCTTCCTGATGTTCACCGCCCCGAAGTACACCGCGATCACGTAGAAGGTGGTCTCGCTGGACCCGTACATCACGGCGGCCATCTTCACGAGGATCGAGTCCTCGCCGTACTGGTTGATCATGTCCACCACCAGCGCCGCCGAGCCCGAGCCCGAGAGGGAGCGGATGATGGCCATCGGCAGCAGCTCGGCCGGGAAGCCGATCAGGCCCAGCACCGGATCGAGTGCCTGGGTCAGGGCCTCCATGGCGCCGCTGGCGCGGAACATCGCAATGGCGAAGAGGATCGCCACGAGGTAGGGGATGATGCGGACGGCGACCTGAAATCCCTCCTTGGCACCCTCGACGAAGCTCTCGTAGACCGGAACCCGCTTGTAGAGACCGTAGAGGGGGAAGCCCACCAGGATGACCGGGATGACGAAGTAGGAGAGGAGACTGATGGCGTTGCGCGCGGTGTCCATGGCGGCCTCACGCCTCCACGGCCGCGGGCTGCCGCGGCGGGTTCCGGTTGGGATCGGACGCGCGATAGCCCGGGAGCCGGCCGAGCAGCCTGGCGGCCACGATGGCGACGATGAACCCCAGCAACGTCGTGGTGAGAATCGGGAAGATGAGCGGGTTGATCTGCGTGCCCATGAGCGCCAGGAGGAGCACCGGGGGGACCAGCTGGATGCCGGCGGTGTTGATTGCCAGGAGCATGACCATGGAATTGGTGGCGGTGTCCTCCGAGGGATTCAGCTTCTGGAGCTCCTCCATGGCCTTGATGCCGAAGGGGGTCGCCGCGTTGCCCAGCCCGAAGACGGTGGCGGTGAGGTTGAGAGCGATCATCCCCAGCGCGGGATGGTCGGGCGGCACTCCGGGAAACAGGGGTCGCAGAATGGGCCGGACCAGCTTCACCAGCGCGAAGACGATCCCCGAGTCCTCGGCGATCTTGAGCACGCCGAGGAAAAGGGCCAGCACGCCGATGAGACCGAGTGCGATCTCCGCCCCGGTCTTCGCGAAGTTCAGCGCCGCGTCGGCGATGGCGTTCAGCTTCACGAACCGGACCGGCTCGAAGACCACTCCGGCAGTCGCCGTGGCGGGCGCCGGCTTGAATCCGACGAGCCGGCCCTGAAGCTCCTCGTCGCGCGAGCGCGAGACCTTGCCGATGGTAGCGAGAGGTTCGGGGAGCTTGGCGCCGGCGCCGAAGCGGAGCTGCGTCGCTTCCTGCGTCTGCAGCAGGTAGCCGGGATAGCTCGCGGCGGGCACCTGCTCCGTCCGGTAGAAGCTCGCGTACTGACGGGGCTCGATCCGGATCTCCACCGGCACGCGGCGGGCGGCGGGGTCGTAGCCCTCGGGGAAGGCCAGCTGCACCGGGAGCGGCTGGCCGTTCCGGTACCTGTCCCCGGTGATGTCGCGGACGTCGTAGCCCAGGGCGAAGACGAAGCTGGAGATGATCAGACCTGCCCAGATGTAGTTCAGCATCGACCGGCCGGGTTGTGGTGGAGGCGTGCGGCGGGATGGGAACGAATACGACAGGGAAGTGCGGTCTCGCAAGCATGATTCGGCCCCACGCCGGAACCCCTTCCGTGCTCGCCCCGCACAGGCTACGCTCTCAGAAGCGCCGAAGCTCCCTAGCCATTCCGAGACTTCACGATGCCTTCGTACGCCGAGTACCTGAAAATCGATGAGCTGCTCGCGCTCCAGTGTCCCCTGTCGGAGGGACCGGAGCACGACGAGATGCTCTTCATCGTGATCCATCAGGTGTACGAGCTTTGGTTCAAGGAGGTCCTTCACGAGCTGGACCACCTCCAGGAGCTGCTCTCACGCAACGACGGCGCCCGCGCGCGGCAGACGCTGAAGCGCATCCTGACCATCCTCAAGGTGATGGTCGCCCAGCTCGACATCCTGGAGACGATGACTCCGCTCGAGTTCCTGTCGTTCCGGGATCGGCTGGAGGCCGGGAGCGGATTCCAGTCGTTTCAGTTCCGAGAGCTCGAGTTCGCGCTGGGCTGGAAGCACCCGAAGGCGCTGGAGCGCTACCCGGTCGGCAGCGAGGCCCGCCGGCGGTTGGAGCACCGCCTGAAGTCCGCCTCGCTGTGGGATACCTTCCTGCACCACCTGGCCGCCAGCGGCGTCCCGGTGCCCCGGACCGACCTCGAGCGGGATGTCACCCGGCGGGTGGAGTCCTCTTCCGCCCTCCGAGAGGTGCTGATCGCAGTGTACCGCACCCAACCGGCGTTGGCTGAACTGTGCGAGCGGCTGGTGGATCTCGATGAAGGGCTCATGGAGTGGCGCTACCGGCACGTGAAGATGGTGCAGCGTACGATCGGGACCCGCCGCGGCACCGGGGGAAGCGCGGGGGCGGACTATTTGCTCGCCACGCTGAACCAGCCGCTGTTTCCGGACCTCTGGGCGATCCGGACGGAGCTTTAATGGGCTATCCGCTATCCGCTATCGGCTATCCGCTATCCGCTCTCACCGCCGTCGCTCGGTGCCCGCGGCCGTCCCGGGATGACCGCGGCCAGAGCGGATAGCGGATAGCCGATAGCGGATAGCCGAATAGCGGATAGCGGATAGCGGATAGCCGATAGTTATGCATCCCGGGTCCCTCTACGGCTTCCCCAACGCCCTCGCGCCCGACTATTCCCGATTCGGGGTATCCGAGCGCCTCCTGCTCACCGGGCACTCCCACCAGGCCTGGCCGGACTGTGGCTTCGACGGCCATATGGGAGCTTGGCTGGACGCGGCGCGCTACGTGGACGACAAGTGGGAGCATGCGTTCGCTCAGGCGGAGCAGGTCCGCGAGGGATTCGCCAGGCTGCTCGGAGACGCGGGAGGCTCGGTCGCGCTGGGGGCGAACACCCACGAGCTGGTGGTCCGCCTCCTCTCCGCCCTGCCGCTAAAGACGCGCCCCCGGTTGCTCACTACCGACGGCGAATTCCACAGCATCCGCCGGCAGCTCGACCGCCTCGAGGAGGAGGGTTTCACCATAGTCCGTGTTCCCGAGGCTCCGCTCGAATCGCTGGCGACCCGACTCAGCCACGCGGTGGACGATCGCACGGCCCTGGTACTCGTCTCAGCCGTTTTCTTCGACACCGGGCGCATTGCCCGGGGGCTTGCCGACGTGGCGGCGAGTTGCCGGCGCCACGGGAGCCGGCTGCTGGTGGATGCCTATCACGCGCTCAACGTCGTGCCGTTCTCGCTCGCCGACGAGGGACTGGGCGACGCCTTCGTCGTGGGCGGCGGGTACAAGTACTGCCAGCTGGGAGAGGGAAACTGCTTTCTGAGGTTCCCGCCGGACACTGGCCTTCGGCCGGTGGTGACGGGGTGGTTCAGCGAGTTCACCGTCCTGACCGATCGGCAGCGCGCGGAGCGAGTAGCCTATGGACAGGGAGGCGACCGGTTCGCCGGCGCTACCTACGATCCGACCAGCCATTACCGCGCCGCCCGGGTGTTCGACTTCTTCCGTGAGCGTGGGCTCACGCCTCAGCTCCTGCGGGAGGTGAGCCAGCATCAAATCGGGCTGCTCGCCTCGACGTTCGACGCGCTGGATCTCGACCCCGCGATCCTGAGCCGCGACCGTGCCTGCCCGCTCGACGAGGTTGGCGGTTTCCTCGCGCTCCGATCCCCGGTCGCGGCCGCTCTGGTGCGGAGCCTCCATGCACGTGGGGTCTGGACCGATGCCCGCGGTGAGGTCCTCCGGCTCGGTCCTGCACCTTACCTGTCGGACCGCCAGCTGCGGGATGCGATGGGGCTTGTGGGAGAGGTGGTGCGGGAGAATACCGCCTGACCGGCGTTGCACGTTGGACAGCAACCTCGGAGGGAGCGAAGGTAGGCCCGCGTGAGCCAGTACGACGCGAGGTGCGGCGTCACCGCCTCGCCCCGGCGGCGCTGCTGCCTCGGATGCGGAAACAGATATTGCTCGCCGATGCCGGGATGTGCTCGCCGAAACCACGCGGGTCTTCCGCGCCTTGTCGCTCGCCGCCCGCCAGCGGATCTAGCTTCCGCTCGAAATCGAGATCGCTATGGTTGGAGCTGGCAAATGGCGCCACGCCGACGGCGCCTGGTCACCGTGATGTGGATCGTCGCAGCGAGGAACGCGTGCACCCCGGGGGCGACGGCCAGGAGCCGCTCGACTGTCCCCTGGTCCACGAGCGGCCGTTTTGGGGTACAGCAAGAGTCCGCATGAAACCAGCAAAACTCCAGCAGCGGGTGACAAGAGCTCGAGTGTATGATTGCAAGTTGCTGGCATTCAGCTGCTTACTGTGGCCCCTCTGGATCAGGAGAGTCCTGGTTCGAGCCCAGGAGGGCAATTGAAAGCGCCGCATCGGCAAATCCGATGCGGCGCCATCCACATTTGCGACGCCGGTCGTCATATTACTGAAGATGGGCCGGCAGATGCAACGCGGCCCCTTGCATCGTCGCGGTTCGTCACGCCGGCAGCCCAGCAGCCCCTTTCAGGGCTCGCACGTGGGCGGCGTGTTTGGGGTTCCTCCCATCGCCTGATCCGAGCCCGCTCGCGGATCGGCAGGAATGGGATCCCATGCGATCACGGACTGGACTCTCCGCCAGCCTGGCGCTGGCGCTACTGGCGTGCACCTCCTCCGAGCCAACCCCGACCGAGCCCGGCAGTCCGACCCTCGCCAAGGCCGCCGGGGCGTATACCGCGGTGGACCTGGGTACGCTCGGCGGTAGCTCCAGCCTCGCTCGACGCATCAACCCTGCTGGGGTGATCGTGGGCTGGAGCGAGACCACGGGCGGGCAGCGGCACGCCTTTCTCTGGTCGAAGGAGACCATGATCGACCTGGGCACCCTCGGCGGCGGCGACAGCGAAGCCTGGAGCATTAACCCCCGGGGAGACGTCGTCGGCCAGAGCCTCACCGCCGGAGGGCTGCTCCACGCCTTTCTCTGGTCGGAAGGGGTCATGATAGACCTCGGCACCCTCGGCGGGACTTCCAGTGAAGCAAATGACATCAACCCCGCGGGCCAGGTGGTGGGCTTTAGCGGGACGCCGACTGGCCCGGGACACACCTTTCTCTGGCAGAAAGGTGTCATGACCGATCTGGGGGCGCTGGGAGCACCGAGCATCAATCCCGCAGGACAGATCGCAGGCTCCAGCGAGACGGCAGTGGGTGAGACCCATGCCATTGTTTGGGAGAAGGGGGTCATTACGGATCTGGGCACGCTAGGCGGCGGCTTCAGTAGGGCCTGGGGTATCAACCCCCGTGGAGACGTTGTGGGCGAGAGCCTGACAGCCAAAGGGCAGTCCCACGCCTTTCTTTGGTCGAAGGGCGTGATGACCGATCTGGGCACGCTGGGCGGCAGCTTCAGCATCGCCACAGGCATCAACCACGCGGGGGTGGTCGTGGGGTATAGCGAAACGACCGAGGGGCAGCAGCACCCGTTCGTCTGGGTCAGTGGCGTCATGACGGATCTGGGTACGCTGAGCGGCAGCAGCTGCTGCATAGCCTGGGGCATCAACCCACGCGGCGAGATCGTGGGGGAGAGTGGGCAGCACGCCACGCTCTGGACTCGTAAATAGGCGCTCGGCGCACGCAGAGGTAACGATCGCCGCGGGGCACTGACATGCAATCAGACCTCGGCATTTGAGCGGCGGACGCACAGCAAAGTCCAACATGTAAGCAACAAACTCCGGCAGCGGGGGACACGAACTCGCGTAAGTGTGACAAATTGCCGGAATTCGGCGGGCTAGAATGGCCTCTCTGGATCAGGAGAGTGCTGGTACAAGCCACGCAGGAGGGGCATGCCCACGTGAACAACCGTGGGCCTTTTGTTGGTCTCGTCGTTGGCCGCTGCGTGGCCTCCGGTTTCAGCGCGACGAGAACGTGATGGTCGGCCGGCTTCGGCAGCATCGGTCGACGCCCCCAACTCCGCCGGTGCGGGAGAGGAAGTAGGTCCGGGATGGCACGCCGGGGCATCGGGATGGCACGCGATGGAATAGGGAAGGAAAGGCGGCCCGCGCTCCGGGTCGCGAGCCGCCTCCGGCGATCTAGAGCAGCCCGGCCTGGTGCATCGTCTCCGTCAGCTGGCGCATCGGCCAACCGTTCCCAGGCGCAGAGCTCCCAGCGGCGGCCGGTGCTCCCCCCGGCCGCTGCGGCGCGCCCGCCTGCCCCCCAGCACGCGCGTGTTGCATTGCGTACAGTGCGGCACGTCTGCCCTTACTCGGGAGCAGACCAGCCTGCTGCATCGCCGCTCGGAGCTGTTTGAGCGCGAGACGGAGGTCCACTCCTCGCACGGGAGCTCCTGCCGGCATCGGGGTGGTCCCCGCTTGCTGGAGCGCCATGAGAACCTGTTGGAGCACCGCCGCGCGGTCTGCCGGCGGAGCCTGACTCCCCTCCAAGATGGCCAGCAATCTCTGGAGCAGCTCGTCGGGCCGCCCGACCTCTCGTTCGGGCTGGGGGAGCAGGAGCGCGTTGACCGCGTCCGGCATTCCAGCACCCGTCCGGTTCGGGTCGCCAAGGTTGAGGGGGCGAGCCGACTGGCGAAGGATCTGGAAGAGCCGCTCGACCCGGGTGGCGTTCCGCACCCTGAAGGGCCCTTGAAAATCGGGATGATCGGCCAGCACCAGGGCAGCCAAACCGGTTACATGCGGAGCTGCCAGCGACGTGCCATCCCAGACACCGTACGTGTTGGGCGGGACGCATGAGAGAATGGCGACTCCAGGAGCACACACGTCGATCTCCGGACCCGAGCAGGTGAACCTGGCCGAGAAGTACTCCTCGGAGCCGTCAGGTGAGCCCTCCCAGACTTCTACCGCGTGATAGCTGTCCGCCGGAAACTCTCCCAGCTTCCCGACTGCCGCCACGGCCAGGACATGCGGCGACGAGGCTGGGTACTGCACTGGGCCACCCGAGCTGCCGGCTGCGACTATGCAGGCGATTCCCAGCTCCTTCATTTGCCGGACCTTCTCCTCTAAGAGCTCGGACGGCTGGTCGCTGCCGAGGCTGAGGTTCACCAGATCGACCTGAAGCTCCACGCAGCGGTTCAGGGCGTCGATCAGATTGCTGAGCCGGCCGCCCGGAAAGACCTTGATCGCGAACACCTCTGCGCCGGGTGCAATGCCCCGAATCCCCTTGCCGTCCTCATACCCGGCGATGATGCCGGCGCAGTGCGATCCATGGCCGATCTCGTCTTGCTCCCAAGTGTCGGGACTCTGCGTGGTCGTGTCATACCCCCCCTTCACCACGGGTTGAAGATCCGGGTGACCCTTGGCGACGCCGGAGTCCACGACGGCCACGCGAACCCCGTGCCCTCGGTATTGCGTCGGCAACTGATCCAGCCGCATGGCCCTGAGTCCCCAGCCGACCACTTCCTGGTTGGGAAAATTGGGGTAAGTCTCATCCAGAGGGGTGAGCGAGACCAGGTTGGGCTGGTTCGGATCCAGCGCCGGTTCGGGGACCCAGCGACTCCAGTAGTCACTCCTCGGCTTGACGTAGAGTCCCCGAATCGATGCAACCGAGTCCCCGAACCACGTGATCTCGGCCTGCCCGTTGGCCTCGGTCACCGCCAGCGCCGGCCATTCGTCGCCGATGAGAAACACGTTTGCTCCCTCAATCGGCGCCTGCTCCTTGCCGGTGACGCTAATCGTCAGCTTCTGCCCGGTGCCGCGGGGCACAACGGCGCCCGGGTCGCGGATGAACGGAACAGTCGGGTCGCCAAGCACGATCTGATGATCAGGCTCCATGACGAGTTGCGGCAGCCGGCTCATCTGCTCGGCCCGATCCCTCGGCATCTCTGCCACGATGATTTCTTGCTGTCCCGGGAGGCCCGCAGCCAGCGGCCCGAACCCGCTGGGCGTCAGTGTTCGCTTGAAGCTGATTTCGGGATCCCGTTCCAGAGCCATTTTGACGGCGTTGAAGTCCAGCGTCTCCATGCCCGGGGCGAGCGGGCCCGCCCGTCTGGCGATGAGGTATTGCCCCCGCCTAGATGTGACGGTCGGTTGCGGCGGGCGCGAAGCGCGCCGTTCGCTCTCCTCAGCTTCCATCTCTCGTCTACCTCTTCTTGGTGGCATGTCCACGGTTCCCCCTCTCGAGAGGCCGAACACCATGGAGTGCCCGAGTTCGGCCCCATCCGTACGAGTCATCACAGCGAAGCCGGACGGGCGAGCGTCTTCCGCCCGCGCCGTCCGGCCGTCAGCACCTCTTACAAGCTCGGCAGCTCCGGACTGCCGGCTCTCAGGATCGTGATCCCCCGGTATGCCTGATAGGCCTGGGAGAACGCACCGGTATAATCCCCCACCCCGTACAACTCGGCCGCGCGGCGGACCAACGGGATGAGGTCGACCAGGCGAAAGCGCTGGCTGTTCCCTTCCAAGTAGTGATACAGCTTCCGGATGAGGTCCGCGCTCGCGACCTGCATGAACTCCGCCGCGGCCCGCGCCTCGACTTCCGGTCTTTGCTCGTACGGCGCGAGGACCGGTTGCGGCGCCGGGCGGGCCGGCGGCTCGAATGTCATCGGTTGGGCGTAGCCTCCCGCGAATCCGTGCGCCATTCCGGTGGACGCCGGACCGACGGCGCCATATGCGCCCGCGGGCCAGGCCTGAATTCCCTCGAATGCCATGATTCCTCCTACTCGCACCCTGACCGGTTCACCCAGGGATCCGATCAGGTACTAGTGAATGGGCAGGGCCCCGAGGGGCTGCCCGAACCAGGGGCTCGCACCGAACTGCTGCTGTGGTTGAAACGGGGGATAGCCGCCGCCAATTGCGCCGGGGCCGCCGCCGATCTGGCCAGCGAGCGCTCCACCACCAACGCCCCCACCGAAGCCGGCCGGGGCGCCGCCCAGTACTCCTTGCGATCCGAGTTGCGGCAGACCATAGCCGTAGGCTCCGGTGATCCACGGCGCGATCTGCTGAGGGAATTGGCCGAGCCCGCCGGGGATGCCGCCCGCGAACTGTTGAGTTCCCATTCCTGGACCGAGCCCGATGCCGACCGGCTGAGCGGTCGAAAGCAACAGCAGCCCGACCCAGCCCTGGGGCGTCACAACCGGTGTCACTATAAAGGGGGCCTGTCTCTGCCCGAGCACCTGAGCCCCAACCTGCGGCTGACCGAACTGCGGCTGACCGAACTGCGGCTGACCGAACTGCGGCTGACCGAACTGCGGCTGACCGAACTGCGGCTGGCCAAACTGCGGCTGGCCGAACTGCGGCTGACCGAACTGCGGCTGACCGAACTGCGGCTGACCGAACTGCGGCTGGGTCTGCTGGAACGGAACCGCTCCAGGTCCTATAGTCATCAGAGGGAGTCCGCCGAGCTGCAGCTGGCCGATCCCCATGCCGGTTGGCTGCCCGAACTGACCGAGAACGTTGCCGTAGAATCCTTGCGGGCCGAGTGGCTGAGTGCCGTAGCCGCCCGCGCCCAATTGCGTAGTTCCGAACATTTCACACCTCCTGGCTTGGACATGAGCCTGCTATCGCTCGCGTCCATGGTCTTGGTTGCCTGATCCGGCCATCGACCGCATCCGCTCGGTTCCGGAGCCGACAGTCGGGCAGACCGGGCTGACGGTGAGATGGGGCGAAGGCCGGCGCCGGGAGACCTAGATGTCCTGGGCGCCGAAAGAGAAAGCGTGCGGGCCCGCACTAGGGTGACCCGCACGCTTCAGGGTTTTATTCCGCAGGAGGGCTATTCTTCCCGGGGGGTGCGCACGACGGGAAACAACCCGAGCCGGGCGTCGTGGCCACCTCCACGAAGGTGTTCCACTCCTTGAGGCTCATCTCACCGCCCCATCTCGGCCGGCGACATCACAGGTCCGAGCTGGGTGCCGCCGTCGCCGATAAATCTTCACAAGCTCGCAAGCGTCGCACGGATGCTTGCGCGGGCACCTAGGGTAAGAGTCGGGCCGGGCGCTGTCAATGGTGATCTTTTTGCCGCCCTAGCGACGTGCAACTGGCCGATCGCTCAAATTGTGGGCTGCGCGTGCGACCCGAGCGCCAGAAGGTCGAAGATTGCTCGCGGGCCGCCGCGCCGGCTGGTCGGTCCTACAGAGGTGGGGGTGAGGTGAAGCAGACCTCCGGCCCGTCGAGCTCTACGACTTGTGTCGCGCCCAGAACGTCAGCGGACTCCGGAGTCCCGAGCGAGCGAGGCATAAAGGCATAGAGGAGAGCAGTTCAGGGACTCCCTGAAAGACGAATTTGTTCATGAGCTCCCGGCGGTGCACGCGGTCGGAGTAGCCGGTCTCAGGCTCTCGGTGCCCCGCTCCGAAGGGCCGGCGTGACGCACCGACGAGCTGAGCGGCAGCACGGCTCGGCCTCTCAGTCCTGAATCTTACGTGATTCGCTGCCGGTCCCGACCGAACGGATCCCCTGCGATCGCCTCGGTATGCAGGGCGCAGAGCCAGCGGCCGTTGCGGCGCACCCAGGTGGACGAATCCGCCGCGTCCAGCGTCACCGGCTTGCCGTCGACGGTGAGCTCCTCGTGGACCTGGTACGCAACGATGGCGACGTCGTCTCGCAGGAGGCGCACCTGCGCGCCGTCCTTCAGCACGAAGCG
>JBOHSN010000006.1:0-71238 GCA_050733215.1 Gemmatimonadales bacterium | reverse complement strand
GGGGAAGGGCGCCGACCGCGGTACCACTGTAGTGTCGGACTCGCCTAGGTGGCCAGCGGAACATGCAACGCGGCTACGACTTACACTGATGGGACGCGGCCAGCCAAAAGTGGCAGAGTAGTGCTAGGGGCGGCAGCTTAACAAGCGCATGCAGCTGGCGGGCGCTCCGCGCGCGCGGCTGATGCGCGATCCGTTAGGCGGCAACCGACCCAAGCGGTGAGGTATCGGTATGCGCAGTGCAACCGCAGTGTTCCGCTACCTGCTCCTGGTCATGCCGGCGATTTTTCTCCTGACCTCCGGCGCTCGGCTCTATGGCTTCGTTCACGAGCGGACCGATATCTGGTGGACGCCGCGGGGCGCGGGGGTGCCGCTCACGCAGAGTCACGACCGGGTCGCCATCTATGTGCGCCATGTCGAACTCGACGACCTGGTCGCGGCGGGGCGGCTCCAACTGCTGGGTGACTCGGGCGCCACCGCGGTGACCCCTGCCGACATCGGCCTCCGCTTTAACAATTGGGACCGGGTTCGCGCCGGGCGCATCGGGAGCGTGCTCATCTCCGGGGTGGCGGCCGGGGCAGCGGCGGCCCTGTTACTGGTGGGGCTCGTCCTCACGCTGGGCGGGCGGCGTCCGGCGGCCAGCAATCAGGTTGCCGCCTGACAAGCGCCTGCAGCTGGCGGGCGCTCGCGCAGGTGAGCGCCCGTGCGGGCCGAAGCGGTGGCCCGCGTCCCGACGCACTTTCGTTCACCGACGCCTCGGCCGCCTTGGGTTCTGCCTGGTCCCACTCACGGTCGCCTCCGGACTAGCCACGGATCTTGGTCGACGGCGCGGATCTTTCGTCAAGGCGACGAGGGCGTCCGAGACCGGGTTCGAAACGCGCGGCGGCCCTTGCGAGGTCAGTATCGCGTGGTCCGCCATTACCGAGGCCGTTGAGACCGAGGCGGTGCTCCTTCTCTTCACTGGACGCAGGATGGCGCAGGTTGTGCCGCGGGGCGCCATCGCCGCAGCTGGCCAGTTGGACGCCGTCCGAGGGATCCTCCAGGAGCGCCATCGGGAGCGTGCCCACCTGTTGCGCGCGAGCGAGGAGCCGGCAGCGGGCACCGCCTGACCCGCGTATGCAGCCGACGGGCTGGCGGGGCGCCGAGTTCCGCTGCGGCCACAGCCCGCTGATGGCGCGACCGCAGCTGATGCGCCGAGTCGTCAGGTGGCCTCGGCCCTCCGCTCGAAGCTACGCTTCATCAGCCCAACTGCTGAAGGCACCTATGCCGATGCCAGACAAGCAGGCCCGGATCGGGGGCGAGCTACCCGCCGAAGCGCCCGACGTAACAGCGGCCAGCGTGGCCCCGACGGCCGCCCCTGCCGTCGAGCCGACAACGCCAGACCGAGCGGGACGAGTGCATCTCGTGGTCGTCACTACCCGGGAGGGGCGAGACAGCGACTCGGTCTCAGCCGGTACCACGCTCCTCGCGCGCTTCTGGCATCCACGGGAGCACCGCTGGAGTGAGAATGCCTTTGAGTCGCTCGAGCACGCGCTGCACCTGTTCATCGAGGAGAGCGGGTGGACGCTCCGGCAACAGCAGGCGGTCGAGGGCCCGCAGGCGTACGAGCTCATCTTCGAGGCACGACGAGAGGATTTCAGCCGCCCCAGCACCGAGGCCATGCTGGAGGACATCGGGCTGACGCGGCAAGATGTAGCCGACCTGATGGATCGGGTGGACCGAACGACCGAACGCCATTAGTCAGTCGCGCCGGTAAATCGCCTGGTCGGGCGGCCGCCTAACGGGCGCATGCGGCTGATGCGCGGTTCGTTGGGCGACGGCATGATGCCCCGAAGCAAGGCCGCCATCACCGGGCGCGCGTCGGATCGGGCATGCACCGACGGCAGTCCGAGCCGCTGGTCTCGGTGCACCGGCAACTGCGCGAACAGCACTCCTGATCGCTGGCACATGGGCTGCGTTCGATCAGGCAGGCGCCGTTCAGCGGACGCACGACTGCTAAGGCAGCAAGCGGCGGAGTTCACATAGCCCGGGCCACGAGCGCGCCACCGAAACCCATCGAGCGATGACGAAGATCGCGCGGATTACCTGTCCGACGTGCGGGGTACAGTCCGAGGAGGTCATGCCACCCGCGGCCTGCCTCTTTTTCGGGAACTGTCCCGCGTGTCGCGCCCGAGTGCGCCCGCGTCCCGGGCATTGCTGCGTCTTCTGCTCCTACGGCGACACACTGTGCCCACCCCGCCAAGCACCCTCGGCATGACGCCGGGCTTCGCGCGCTGGCGGGTAGTGCACATCGTGGCCAGCGGCACCGTCACGCTCCTCGCGCTGGTCCACGCCGCGCTCACACTACCGCTCTATCGCCGCTGGAGCCCGGACGCGGCGTGGTTTCTGGGTACAGGCCTGGGCTTGCTGCTGGTTGGCTCCTTGAACTTGACCCACCTGGGCCACGAGCCCTGCCAGCGGCCCACCGCGTGGTTCGTGCGAGTCACCAACTGGGCGTTTGCTGTCTTCGGCGCCCTGGCGCTGGTCGCCATTCCGGAACCGCAGGCGTACGTCCTGGTGGCCGGCCTCGTCGCTCAAGCGGTGGCGGGCCACCGAACGCTGCCAGGCCCGGACTGACAAGCGCGCAGCGGCGCCGACGCGGGGGCGACAACCGGGTGGGCGGCGCCACTCCCCCTCATCGGGTAACCCGAACTGTGAAGCCTTTGGCCCGCAGGAACTCCCGCGCCTCCGGAATGGTAGATCCCCGAAAGTGAAAGATCGACGCCGCGAGCACCCCGTGCGCGCCCGCTTCGAGCGCTTCCGCGAGGTGCTCCAGCTTCCCCGCCCCGCCCGACGCGATCACCGGAATCCGCACCGCGGCCGACGCCGACCGGAGCAGCTCGAGGTCATAGCCTGACTGCGTGCCGTCGCGGTCCATGCTGGTCAGCAGGATCTCCCCCGCGCCGAGCTGCTCGAGCCGCCGCACCCACTCGATTGCCTCGAGCGGCGTCCCCTCCCGCCCGGCCGACACCATCACGGCCCACCGGCCGCCGATGCGCTTCACGTCCACCGCCGCCACCACGCACTGCGACCCGAAGCTCCCGGCGAGCCGCTCCACCAGCGACGGATCGCGGACCGCCGCGGTGTTGACCGATACCTTGTCCGCGCCCGCACGGAGCGCCAGTCCCGCATCGTCCACCGTCCGGATGCCGCCGCCCACCGTGAACGGGATGAACACCGTGTCGGCCACGCGGCTCACCATGTCGAGCGTGGTACGGCGGTCGTCGGTCGTGGCTGAGATGTCCAGGAAGACGAGCTCGTCCGCGCCCTCCGCGTCGTACCGTGCGGCCTGCTCGACCGGATCGCCCGCGTCGCGGAGCGACTCGAAGTGGACCCCCTTGACCACCCTCCCGCCGGCGACGTCGAGGCAGGGGATGATGCGCCGCGCTAGCATACGCGCAGCACGTCGTCCACGGCGCCGGCGTCTCCACTCCCCACCAGCGTGATGAGGTCGTCCACCGCGCGCCGTTCCCTCGGCCAGGCGAAGCGGCCGCGGGCCGCGTCCGGACTGAGCCACTCGAACCGGTCGTGCTCTCCACTCATCCGCATGGCGGCTGCAGGGTCCACGAACGCGGCGAAGACCGGCACCATCGCCACTTCGTCAGGGCGGTGCTGATAGAAGAGCTCGACCCGGCTGAGGTTGTAGAGGCGAAGCGGCGCCAGCCCGGTTTCCTCCCGGAGCTCCCGCTGTGCCGCCGCGGCCGGTGTCTCACCCGGCTCGATGTGCCCGTGCACGGTCTCCCACGAGCCGGGGCAGCGGCCACCCGGCGCGCGCCGGAGCGCCAGGCATTCGAGTCTCGGCCCCGCGCCGCGCAGCACGTACACATCCACCAGTGAGACGGTGACGGTGGTCAGGGCGCCCACCTCGCGAACGCCGAGAGCAGCTCGATCCCCGCGCGCTGCGACTTCTCGGGGTGGAACTGGGCGCCGACGACGTTCCCCTGCCCCACGATCGTGGCAAAGGCGTAGCCGTAATCCGCCGTGGCGAGCACCGCGTCGTCGGGCAGGGCCGCCGGATGGTAGCTGTGCACGTGGTAGAAGAACTCGCCGCCGTTCAGCGCGCGGAGCATGGGGTGCGCACGGCCCGCCGGGGTCGGGCGCACCTCGGCCCAGCCGACGTGGGGCACCGGCAAGGTCACGTCGAGGCGGCGCACCCGTCCCGGCAGCAGGCCGAGCCCTCGCGCGTCCGGCGCTTCGTCGCTCCGCTCGAGGCAGAGCTGGAGCCCGAGGCAGATGCCCATGACGGGCCGGCCGGCGGCGGCCGCGTCGCGCACGGCATCGCCCAGGCCGGTTCGCGCGAGATTCGTCGTGCCCTGCCCGAAGTTGCCGACGCCGGGCAGGAGCACGCGGTCGGCCCGGCGGACCACACCGGGCTCGGCGGTGAGCTCGGCAGCGTGGCCGCCCGCGAGGAGCGCGCGGACGACGCTCTTTACGTTGTTCACCCCGTAATCCACCACTGCGATCACAGCACGCCCTTGGTCGAGGGCACGCCGTGCACCCGGGGGTCGAGCGCGGTCGCGGCGTCGAGTGCCTTGGCGAACGCCTTGAACGCCGCCTCGACGATGTGGTGCGGGTTATCGCCCCGCATCAGGTCGATGTGGGCGGTGACGCCCGCGTGAGTCACCAGCGCGCGAAAGAACTCCGGCGTGAGGAACACGTCGTAGTCGCCGAGCATCTGCCACTTCGGGATGTCCACCTGGTACGCCAGGAACGGGCGGCCGGACACATCGAGTACGACGCGCACCAGCGCTTCGTCGAGCGGCACCGCCGCATCGGCGTAGCGGCGGATGCCCGCGCGGTCGCCCAGCGCCTCCGCGATGGCCTGGCCGAGCGCGATTCCGGTGTCCTCGACCGTGTGATGGCCGTCCACGTGGAGGTCGCCTGCCGCCTGGATCTCGAGATCGAGTAGCGCGTGGCGCGCCAGCGCCTCGAGCATGTGGTCGAAGAAGCCGATGCCGGTGCGGATGCTCGCCTCGCCCCGGCCGTCCAAATCGACCCGGACGCGCAGCTCGGTTTCCTTGGTGGTACGGGTGACGTCGCCTACCCTTGCCACGGGACCTCCCGCTCACCGCTCACCGCTCACCGCCGACGATCTGCTCCAGCGCCGCGGCGACCGCGTCCATGTCCTCCTCCGTGCCGATGGAGATCCGCAGGCACTCCTGGAGCTCGCTCCCGCTGGACACATCGCGCACGAGAATGCCGTGCTCGTCCAGCAGCCGCCGGAAGACATCGCGCGCCGGCACGCCCTGGCAGCGGAGGAGCACAAAGTTGGCGGCGGTCGGGTACACCCTGATGCCCCGGAGCGCGCGGAGGCGATCCACCGTGCGATCCCGCGTCGCGACGAGGGAGCGGATCCGTTCGGTGCGGAGCTCCGCGTGCTCCATCAGCATCGCCGCGGCCGCGAGCGTGATGGCGTTCACGTTGTACGGCAGCTTGCCCTTGGCGATCTCCCGCGCCAGCGAAGGATGCGCCAGCGCGTAGCCGAAGCGGAGCCCCGCGAGACCGAACGCCTTGGAGAACGTGCGGAGGACCACGACTCGCGGGGACGACGGCAGCAGCGGCACGGCGGTGGGGCCACCGAAGTCCTGATACGCCTCGTCGCACAGCACCAGCGCGTCGGTCGCCTCGAGCACACGCTCCACGCCGTCGGGCGGCAGCGTGCTACCGGTGGGGTTGTTCGGCGAGTTGAGCACCACGACCCGGGCGCGCTCCCGCACGGCCGCCTTGATCAGCGAATCAACGTCGTACCGGAAATCCCCGCCCAGCGCCACCGGCACGTAGCGGCCGTCGAACACGTTGGTCAGCAGGCGGTAGAGCGAGAACGTCGGCGACGGCGCCACGACGGCTTCGCCGGGCGAGAGCGTGGTGGCGAGCACCGCCTGGATCAGCTCGTTGGAGCCGTTGCCGACCAGGATCCCGTCGGGGTGCCACGCGTGCGCCGCCGCGAGCCGCTGGAGCAGCTCGGACGGAACGAACTCCGGGTAGCGGTTCCACGGCAGCGCCATCGCGCGCTCGATGATCTCGCGCTTGAGCGCCTCCGGCACGTCCCACGGACTCTCGTTCTGATTCAGTTTGCGGCGGGACGGGCGCGGAACGAGCGTGTACGCCGGCTGTCCCCGGACCGCGGGCTTCACCAGCTCGATGGCCGGGCTCGCGTCCGCGAGCGATTCGGTCATCGGGCGCGGCGGCCGAGCACCGCTTCGAGGCGCGCGGGCAGCGCGCGGGCGCGGAACGGCTTGCTCAGGAAGTCGTCCGCGCCCAGCTCGAAGACACGCACCTCGTTTTCCTCGTCGCCCTTCGCGGTGAGTACGATGACCGGAATGTTGCGGGTGGCATTCCGGGAGCGGAGCTGGGACAGGACGCCGTAGCCGTCGAGCCCCGGCAGGTTGAGGTCGAGCACAATGACGTCCGGCGCGTGCCGGTCCACCTGGTCGAGCGCCTGCACGCCGTCGCGCGCCTCCTGGACCGAGTAGCCTTCGCGCTCCAGCAGGTCGCGCATGACCCGCCGGAGATCGTCCTCGTCGTCCACCAGCAACACGACGATGCCGCGCCTCCGCTCAGCGCCGGCGGCCGAGCCGGGCGGCGCGTCGTCGAGCAGGTCCATCTCCATGGAGAAATCGACCGACGGCGCCGACGCGGGCTGAGGCGGTGTGCTGGCCGGAGCCGGGGTCGCAGGCGGCGCGGCGGCGGCCCTCCCACCGCGCTTCGGCTCCGGCGCCGGACGCCGTGGCGCGCTCGCCCGCTCCGGCACGACCTCGGCGGGAACGTCGGTGACGCGGAGCAATTCTTCCACGGTCGTGTCGCCGGCCACCAGGTGCTGGAGGCCGCTCTCCCAGAGCGAGCGCATGCCCTGGTCCCGGGCCATCTCGGCGAGCACGTCGGCCGTGGCACCGGCCCCGATCGCCCGCTCGATCGCGGGCGTCATCGTGAGCACCTCCACGATGCTGAAACGGCCGCGATAGCCGGTCTGCGCGCATTCCGGACAGCCGACCGCCCGGAAGAGCTTGGTCCCCGCGGGCAGCAGGCGGGCGACACGCTCCGGCGTCCCGTCGCCGCCGGGCTCCTTGCAATGGACGCAGAGCCGCCGCATCAGCCGCTGTGCCACGATGCCGCGCAGCGCCGAGGCGATCTTGTACGCCTCCATGCCCATGTCGAGCAGACGGGTGACCGAGTTCGGTGCGTCGTTGGTGTGCAGCGTGGACAGGACCAGGTGGCCGGTGAGCGAGGCCTGCAGCGCGATCTGCGCGGTCTCCTGGTCGCGCACCTCGCCGATGAGCACCACGTCGGGATCCTGCCGGAGGATCGAGCGGAGCGCGGACGCGAAGGTGAGGCCGGCCTTCTCGTGCACCTGCACCTGCACGATGTTCTGGCCCAGCCGGTACTCGACGGGGTCTTCGACCGTGACGATGTTGACGCCCTCGCTCTGAATCAGCCGGAGCGCGGAGTAGAGCGTCGTCGTCTTGCCCGAGCCGGTGGGGCCCGTCACCAGGATGATGCCCTCCTTGTGCCGCAGCAGGCGCGCGATGGACTCGGCCTCCTGCGGATTGAGCCCCAGACCGTCCAGCGACAGCACCGTCGCTTTCTGGCTCAGGATCCGGATGACGACCTTCTCGCCCAGCGAGGCCGGGAGCGTGGAGATGCGCAGGTCGATCGGATCGCCGTTCACCGACACGCGGGCGCGGCCATCCTGCGGGCGCAGGCGATCGGCGATGTCGAGGCCGGACATGATCTTGATGCGCGAGATGAGCGGCAGTCCCGCGGAGCGCGGGATCTTCATGACCTGGCGGAGCACGCCGTCGATACGGTAGCGCACCACCACGGCGCCCTCGGCCGGCTCCACGTGGATGTCGCTCGCCCGGCTCGTCACCCCGTCGGCGAGCATCGTGTCGACGAGGCGGATGATGGGCCGCTGGCTCGCCTCCTCCGCGGTGACGGCCGCGTCGTCCTCCTCCTTGACCTCCTTGACCTCGAAGTCGCCGCCCATGCTGTCGAGGAAGCGGTTGATCGCATCCTCGCCGCGGTAGAGCTCGTCCAGCTTCTCGCGGATTCGCGCGGGCGCGGCGAGCAGCAGGCGGACCTCGCGGCCGGTCGCGAACGCGAGCGCCTTCTCGGCGTCAAGATCGAACGGATTGGCGGTTCCGATCTCCAGCAGCGACTCGGTCACCCGGATAGGCACGACGTTGTACTTGCGGACCAGCTGCTCGGGCACCGCATCCTTCACGTCGGGATCGACCCCGGCCAGCTCCGCCACCCCGAAGCGGAAGCGCGTCGCCACCGCATTCAGGATCTGCGCATCCGTGGCGAGCTTGCGCTGAACCAGCGTTTCCCAGAGCGAGGAGGGTGGCCCGTCGGCGAGACGGAGGCCCGCGAGCACGTCGCCGGGAACGAGCGTCTCAACGGTGGGCACGAGCCATTCATCGGTGAACTGCATTCGCCGCTCGAGGGAATTGGGAAGTCAGAGGGAACGCTGAAAAGTAACGGGCAGGCGCGCAGGCGGGCAGCGGCGGACCGGCTACAGAATCCCCCACCATTCCGGGTGAATGTCCACCGTGACCCCGAAGTCGCCGTCCCGGAGTCCCACCCCAGCCTCCACCCGGATCAGCCGCATCAGCCACTCGACGGCGATACCGGCCACCGGCCGGACCCCGTCGGTGCCGGCCCACGGCAGCCCGGCGATCGGCCGGCCGGTCCAGCCGGCCGCCGCGAACGGGGCCACGATCATCGTGCGGCCGGTGGAGGCAAACGACCCAAGCGAAATCGCCGGGACCGGCGCATCGAGCCGCCACTCGACCCGTGCGAGCACGAAATCGCGTCCGCCCCAGGCGCGGAACGGCTCGCCGACCAGCGTGCCCCGCCCGCCGAGCACGAAGCTCCGATATGCCGGAAGACCCACGGTCCCCGTTCCTGCATCGGCCTTGAGCAGGAGCTGGCTGCCGCCGACCGGCAGTAGCCACGCGCCCCCGCCTGCCACCCGCAGGTAGTCGGTCGGGCCTTCGCCCACCTCCACCGCGAGGTGGCCCGCGAGTCCGCTGCTCGGCGGGGCGGCGCCGGCCCGCTCCAGCCGGAGACGCGCATGCCGGTACGTCCCGGCGCCCAGCGCCGGGTTGGGACGATAGCTCCCGTGAGCCGGTGTGGCGCGCACCTCGAGCGAGCGGCTTCGCTCCAACGCGAGCTCGAGCGTGAGCGCGGTCAGGCCGCCGAGCGGCTGCCGGAGGCCTGCGCCGACGGCGTCGAGCGATACGTAATCACCGTAGTCGTCCCCGCTCTCCTGCGCGAGAAACGAGTTGAGCAGGCCGGAGATCACGCGCTGGTCGCTGACGTCGGTCACCCGCCGCCCAACATAGCCGGTGAGCTCCGCCGCCCCGATGCCGACGTCCACCGCGAGCCCGCCGGTCAGCCGCTCGTCCGCCGTGCCGAAACCGAGCCTCGGTCGGAGCCGCAGCCGGCTCTCGCCGAGGCGCAACGAGCTCCCGAGCCCCAACGTGAGTCCCTGCACCCGATTCACCCGGACCAGGTCGCTGATGGAGCCGATGGCGAGCCGGCTGCCGGGGAGTCCGCTCAGCGCGCGCCTACCGGCAATGCGCTCCGCCTGGACGCGGAGAGCCTGGATGTCGCGCCGGTCGAGCGGGGGAGCGGCGCCGGCGATGGCCTCGCGGAGTGGAACGGTCCAGCGTGGGTCGTTCGGGTCCGGCCTGACGAGCCCGCCGATGTCGCCGCCCGCGAACACCGCCGGCGGGATCGCAAGCCCGAGGTCGTAGTCACCGATCTCCCAGCGCCCACGGATGATGCCGCGGGCCGGAAAGTCGAGCCAGCTGGTCCGGCGCCGGATCTCGATCTCCTGGCGGTACGGGAGCCAGAAGCGGCCTTCGACCAGTGAATTCTCCAGCACGACGCTGATGTCCTCGAGCTGGCGATCGAGGTACGCAGCCGGCGTGAAGCTGAACCGGAACCGCACCACCCGAGCGGAGGCGGCATCCAGATACAGCGAGCCGACCACCAGCGGAGCGCCGAAGTCCCGCGGGCGCACCCGGAGCTCGCGCACGCGGATCTCGCCGGTGGCGCTCCGGATCGAGAGCGAGTCACCCAGCGCGAACTGGTAGGCCTCGAGGCCGGCGGGCGAAAGCGGGTGCGGCACGTCGCGCACCTCGTCGCCCTCACCGATGCGGATCACGTCACCGAAGTCGTTGGTGACGATGCCGAGATGGTCCCGGTGGTAGTCGATGTCGGTGGGAAGGAAGCGGCCGTCGCGCCAGCCGAGGATGATTTGCTTGCTCCGCCCCGGCACCTGCCAATACACTTCCACGTCCAGTTCGTCCGCCTTCACGAGGCGCGGCGGTCCGGTGAGCCCCTCCCCGATCTGCGCCAGGAAGAAGACGAAGCCGTGCGCGCGCGTCCGCCAGCTCCGGAGCGCGGAATCGGCTTGGGCCTCCTGCCGCCGCTCGACCGCCCGTCCGGCAAGGGCCAGAGCCGGCGGGGAGCTCCAGGACTGGGCGGTAAGCGGTGAGCGGTGAGCGGTGAGCGGTAAGCAGTACACGAGAAGCGGGACGGTCCAGACTGCCAACCCCCGGACAACGCACTGAGTCATCATGCCTCCGATCCGCTCACCGCTCACCGCTCACCATTTGCCTCTCACCGCGCACTGGTTTGGAATGTCCCCGGTCCTCGCCCTGCTCGCAATCGCCGCCTGCGCTTCCCCCAACCCCGCCGCGCCGGGCCCGAGGCCCTCCAACACCACCGGCAACCCGGCGCTCAGGTACACCCTCGACCAGGTCTACCTGCTCGAGGTCGCTGGCGTGCCCCCGGACGATACCACGCTGCGCGTGTCGCGGGGCGCCCGGCGGGTCGTTGTGCTCCGCCATGGTCCGCCCGACAACCTCATCTTTGCCGAAGTGACGCTGCCGGCGGAAGCGTTCGACAGCGCGGCGCCCACATCCGACTCGGTGCGCCTGGCCATCCGCCCCCGGCCCGGCGTCTACGGCGTGGATGTGGAGAGCAGCGCCACGCCCATCGCGGGCGCCACCGTGACCTTCAAGTACCCGGTCCACTTCTCGGCTCCCATCGAGGCCACGCGGAAGTACGGCAGCGATGCCGCGTTCGAGGCGGTGTTGGCCGTCGGGCAGCTGCTGCCCGACGGCGGCATCCGGTTTCTCGTCTCCACCCGGCCGGCGTCGGACAACCTTCGCGCGGCGCTGCCCGGGCCCGGCAGTTTCGTGGTCGGGGCGCCGCGGTGAGCGTCGGCCTGGAGGCGATCAGGGCCGGCGCCCGGGCGGGCGGCGCCATCGTGCCGGTCACCCGTCAGGTGCTGCTCGACGGTGATACGCCGGTCGCGGCATTCGCGAAACTGCACCGGGGCCCCTTCGGCTTCCTGCTCGAGTCGCTCGAGGGGGGCGAGCGATGGGCCCGCTACACGTTTCTGGCCACCGATCCGCGCGAGGTGTTCCGCTACCGCGGGCGACGCTGCGAGCGGTGGACCGCGGCGGCGGGCTGGCAGCTCGAGGCCGAGGACATCGCCCCGCTCGAGCACCTCGGCCGCGCGATGCGGCGCTACGCCCCGGTGGAGGTGCCCGGGCTGCCGCGCTTCACCGGCGGCGCCGTGGGCTACCTCGGGTACGACATCGTGCGCACCCTCGAGTCGTTGCCGTCACCCCCGCCGGACGACCGCGATCTGCCGGACGCGCTCCTCATGGTGGCCGACACGCTCCTCGTGCTCGACAATCTGTACAATCGCGCGACCGTGATCGCGAACGTCGATGTGCCGGACGGCGCGGACGAGGCGACGCTGGCCCGGCTGCACGAAACTGCCGAAGCCCGCATCGACGATTGGCTGGCGCGTCTCGCCGGTCCCGCCATACTGCGGCCGCTGCCGATGGAGCCGGCCGCTGTCCCGTCCGTAACGTCGCCCTACACCGACACCCGTTTCGAGCGCGACGTACGCCGGATCAAGGAGTACATTGCCGCGGGCGACACCTTTCAGACGGTGCTCTCCCGCCGGCTGGATCTCCCCGCCCCCGATCCGTTTCTGACATACCGTTACCTCCGCGCGCTCAACCCGGCGCCGTATCTCTACTGCCTGCACTTCGACGACGTCCATATCGTCGGCAGCTCGCCCGAGATTCTCGTGCGGGTGGAGGACCGGGAGGTCACGCTCCGGCCGATCGCCGGCACCCGGCTGCGGGGCGACACGCCCGAGCGCGACGCTGCGCTCGCCGCGGAGCTGGAAGCCGACCCGAAGGAGCGGGCCGAGCATCTGATGCTGGTGGACCTGGGGCGGAACGACGTGGGCCGGGTCGCCGAGTTCGGCTCGGTGCACCTCACGGAGTTCATGACGATCGAACGGTACTCGCACGTCATGCACCTCGTCAGCGAGGTGCGCGGCCGGCTGCGGCCGGAGCTCGACGCCGTGGCCGCGCTCGCGGCCTGCTTCCCCGCCGGCACGGTGAGCGGCGCGCCCAAGGTCCGCGCGATGGAGATCATCGACGAGCTCGAGCCGGTGCGCCGTGGACCGTACGCGGGCGCCGTGGGATACGTCGGCTGGGGGGCGCAGGTACTCGATACCGCGATCGCGCTGCGCACCTGCGTCATGCGGAACGGACGGGCCTGGGTGCAGGCCGGCGCCGGCATCGTGGCCGACTCCGACCCGGCGGCCGAGCTCCGCGAGACCGAGGCGAAGGCGCGGGCGGTGTTGCTTGCACTGGCGCTTGCGGCGGGAGAGGGCGAAAGAGGGCGGGAGAGGGCGGGAGAGGCAGGAACGCCCCCGGCGTGAACAGCGGAGCCGCCCGATCCGGCTCCCTCTCCCTCCCCCTCCCGCCCCCTCCCGCCCTCTCCCGCCTACTTTTCCCCTATGCCCCTCTACCGCCTGGTCAGTACCTCAGGCACCCAGACCTTCGAGCTCCCGGCCGGCCGGCCGGTGATCCTGGGCCGCGGCGTCGCGAGCGACATCGCGATCTACGACCCCACCGTCTCGCGACGCCACGCCGAGCTCACCGTCGCGGCCGACGGCGTCCACGTCAAGGACCTCGGCTCATCCAACGGCACCTGCATCAACGGCCGCCGGGTCGCCGCCGGCCGCCTGGGACCCAACGACTCGGTCTCCTTCGGCAAGCTGGTCTACCAGCTCCAGGCGGTGCGCGGGCCCGGCGATGCGGCGGTGCCGCCGCCCACCGGCGCGCCGGCGGGCGGAACCATCGTGCGCCAGGTGCGCGTGCGGAACGCCGAAACGCCGTCCGACGCCGCCGCGCACAAGCTCAACCTGCTGCTCGGCGTGGCCCAGAAGCTCTCGGGCGAGCTCGACATCGACCGGCTGCTCGACACGGTGGTCTCGGTCACCTTCGAGGTGATGCAGGTGGACCGCATCTCCATCCTGCTCCTGAACGAAAGCACCGGCGAGCTGGTGCCCCGCATCTCGCGGACGCGGGTGGGTGACGCGGAGTTCCAGCACGTGCCGCGCTCGATCGTGCAGAAGGTGATGGACGAGCGGCTCGCGGTACTGACCCAGAACGCCGCCACCGATACCCGCTTCAAGGGCAAGTCCATCCTCCAGCAGAGCGTCCGGAGCGCGATGTGCTCTCCGCTGATGGCCGAAGGCGACGAAGTGCTCGGCGTGCTGTACGTGGACAACCTCGCCATCGCGAACTCCTTCGGCGACGAGGACCTCCAGTTCCTGGTGGCGTTCAGCGGGCTTGCGGCGGTGGCGATCCGGACCAGCAGGTACGCCGAGCGGCTGCGCCGCGAAGAAAACGTCCGCGCCAACTTCGAGCGGTACTTCGCGCCCAACGTCGCCGCGGAGATCGCGCGTCATCAGCAGGCCATTCTCCTGGGCGGCGAGCGGCGGCCGATGACGGTGCTCTTCGCGGACATCCGGAACTTCACCGCCATGGCGGAGCGGATGGAGCCGGACGCCATCGCCGCACTGCTCACCGACTACTTCACCGAGATGGTCGACGTGATCTTCGAGCACGGCGGCACGCTGGACAAGTTCATCGGCGATGCGCTGATGGCGCTCTGGGGCGCGCCGGTGGCGCACCCCGACGATCCCCATCGCGCCTATCAGGCGGCAGTGGCGATGCAGCAGACCGTCGAGGGCCTGAACCAGCGGTGGCGCGCCGCCGGCCGCCCCACCATCGCGGTCGGCATCGGCATCAACCACGGCGAGGTCTTCGTGGGCAACATCGGGAGCCATCGCCGCCTCGAGTACACCGTCATCGGCGACGCCGTGAACGTGGCGCAACGGCTCTGCGGCGAAGCCGGGCCCGGCGATATCCTGGTGAGTGAGGATTTCCGTCGGGCCATGACGACGCCGGTCGACGCCGAGCACCTGCCGGGCACGGGCCTCAGGGGAAAGACGCAGACGGTGGAGGTGTTCCGGGTTCGGTGGTGACGATCGATGGACCATCGGGCCATCCGCTCATCCCGAAGCGGTACGGATGCCCCGCCTGCTCCAGGAGCTCGAGCACCAGCCGCACCGGCAGCCCCATCACGCCGAAGAAGTCGCCCTCGATCCGCTCGACCAGCGCCGCGCCATAGCCCTGGATACCATACGCGCCCGCCTTGTCCATCGGCTCGCCGGTGGCGACGTAGGCGCGAAGCAGCCTCCGGTCGGCCGCACGGAACGTCACCCGCGTGACGTCGGTGGCCTGACGGGTCCCGCCGGGCGCGCGGAGCGCAATGGCGGTGATGACCTCGTGCGTGCGCCCCGCCAGGCGCTCGAGCATTCGCAACGCGTCGGCCTCATCCACCGGTTTCTCGAGCACCTCCGCGTCCACGACCACGGTAGTGTCCGCCGCCAGAACGAGCTCGCCCGGCACGGCACCCGCTTTCTCGACCGCGAGCCGCTCCACGTACTCCCGCGGCGTCTCCTCCGCTGCGCGCACTTCGTTGATGTGCGGGGGCCGCACGTCGACGGGAATCCCCAGCATCTCGAGCAGCTGCCGCCGCCGGGGGGACGACGACGCCAGCACCAGCCGGGTGGCGCTCACGCGTTCCGCTCGAGAATGAGCGTCACCGGCCCTTCGTTGACGAGCGCCACGTCCATCATCGCTCCGAACTCGCCGGTTTCGACCTTCAGGCCTCGCGCGCGAAGCGCGCCGATGAAGCGCTCGTAGAGCGGAATCGCCACTTCGGGACGCGCGGCGTCGATGAATGAAGGGCGCCGTCCCTTGGCCGCGTCGCCATACAGCGTGAACTGCGAGACCACGAGCAGCGCTCCGCCGGCGTCGGCCAACCCGACGTTCATTTTGCCCGCGGCGTCGGGGAAGAGGCGAAGTCCCGCGATCTTCTCCGCCATCCAGTCGCCCTCCGCCGTCGTGTCGGTGTGGGTGAAGCCGACCAGCAGGCAGAAACCGCGTTCGATGGCGCCGGCGATGTGGCCATCGATGGTGACGGAAGCCCGCGAGACCCGCTGGAGCACGACGCGCATCCAGATCCTCGGACAAGGGGGTTGAACCACAAAGGCACGAAGGGCCCGAAGGCTGCCCGGAGACCTCGGCGTCGCGGGGATGAATATGAGGCCTTTGTGTCCTTCCTGCCTTTGTGGTTTTATCGTCCAGCATGGCTCAAAGCCCATTCCGGACCCGCCTCAACTTCGCCCGCTGCTACGTGCGTGACGCCGCCGATGAGCGGCGCCGAGAGGCCTGCGCACCGGTGCTGCCCGCGCCCCACCGGCCCGACCCGTCGCGCTGGTCCGACGACCGGACCTCGGTGGCCTGGCTGGGCCACGCCACGGTGCTCACGAACTTCTTCGGCGCCTGGTTCCTCACCGACCCAGCCCTGGAAACCCGTATCGGGATTGGCCGGGGGCTCGCCAAGTTCGGCCCCCGGCGGCTCATCGCGCCGGCGCTCGAGGCCCGCGAGCTGCCGCGCCTCGACCTGCTGCTGCTTTCCCACGCGCATATGGACCACACCGATCTCGGCACGTTGGCCTCCCTGCCCCGGGACGTGCACGTGGTCGTCCAGCCCGGCAACCGCGATCTCGTCCGGCGATTCCGGCGGGTGAGCGAGCTGGCGTGGGGAGAGCGCGCCGAGATCGCGGGCATCGAGATCGAGTCGGTCGAGGTCCGCCACTGGGGCGCGCGCATGGTTACCGACCGGCACCGCGGCTACGGCGGGTATGTGCTCCGCCGCCAGGGCCGGACCATCCTGTTCGCCGGGGACACCGCCTACACCCACACCCTGACGCCGATCGGCCAGCGTGGCCGGGTCGATCTGGCGCTGCTTCCCATCGGCGCCTACGACCCGTGGATCGCCAACCACGCCTCTCCGGAGCAGGCCTGGCGCATGGCGCAGGACCTTGGCGCCGGGCACGTGCTCCCGATCCATCACTCCACCTTCCGTCTCAGCCGGGAGCCGATGAGCGAGCCCATCGAGCGGCTCCTCGCCGCGGCGGGCTCCGATGCGCACCGCGTTGCCCTCACGGAGGTCGGCCAGACGTTCACCCTCCCGGCGTGACCCCGATGTGACAATCGGCCTGACTCCGTCTTGACGCGTCCCGGAGAGCTTCCCGGCAAGGATCACTGGCGGAGGCCGTTCATGCGGGTGGCGTTGTTTTCGGAGGTGTACTGGCCGATGGTGAGTGGGGTCTCGCTCACCATGCAGCGGGCGGTCGAGGGGCTCCGTGAGAGAGGGCATGCCGTCCGGGTCTACAGCGCCAGCTACGAGCTGCCCCCCGGCGAGGCCGACCGGCCCGAAGTGCACCGATCACGCAGCCGAGCGCTGTTCATCTCGCCCGAGGTGCAGTGGGCGTTCCCTCGGCGTGACGGGATCCGCGCCGACCTGACGCGTTTCCAGCCCGATCTGGTCCACCTTGCAACCGAGTTCCCCATCGGCCTCGCCGGACTCCGCTCCGCGCGCGAGCTCGGGCTTCCGATCGTCGCCTCCAGTCACACGGATTACGAGCGCTACGCCGCCCTCTACGGCCTGAACTGGGCGGTCAAGCCCGGATGGCGCTACCTGCGGTGGTTCTACGGCCACGCCTCGCGGGTGCTCTGCCCATCGGTCGCCCATCAGGCGCACCTGCACGCGCGGGGGATTCGCCACACCGCCATCTGGAGCCGCGGGGTGGATGCCGAACGGTTTCATCCCCGGCACCGCTCGGAGGCGTGGCGGCGGAGCCTGGGACTCGGACCAGACGACCTGCTGGTGACCTACGTGGGCCGGGTCGCACCGGAGAAGGGCATCGACGTGCTGCTGGATGGGTGGGGGCTCCTGGGCGACCTGCACGATCGTACCCGGCTGGTCTTCGTTGGGAGCGGACTGATGGAGGCCGAGATCGCGCGCCGCGGCCTGCCGGGCGTCAGCGTGGCCGGGTTCCGTCGGGACGGCGAGCTGAGCGCCGCCTACGCATCGGCTGACCTGTTCGTCCTGCCGTCCGCCACCGAGACGTTCGGCAACGTCCTGCTCGAAGCGATGGCGTCCGGACTTCCCTGCATCGCGGCGGCGGCGGGTGGCCCGATGGACTTCGTGGATCACGGCTGGAACGGCTGGCTGGTGCGCCCGCACGATCCGCCCGCGCTCGCCGACGCGCTCCGGACGCTGCTCGCGGACGGGTCCCAACGCCGACGCCTCGCCCGCGCGGCCCGGGCCACGGCGGAAGCACGGAGCTGGAGCGCGGTGCATGACGCGCTGGTCGCGGAGTACGAGCGTGCGATCCGCGCTGGTCGCGTCGCGGCGGCGTGACGCGCTCGCCGACGCGAGGGACCGTTGCGCCTGGCATATACCATATGTAATATGTATGTCATGCGCCGGACCACTGTGTTCCTTGACGACCCCCTCCTGCGCCGGGCCCGCGGCTTCGCACGCCGGCACGGCTTGAGCTTCGCCGCCGTGGTCCGTGAGGCGCTCGCTGCCTACATCGCCGCCCCGCGTCCCTCCAGGACCGCGCTGCCGGCGCTCACCGGCCGCTTCGCGAGCGGCCGGGCGGACACGTCGGAGCGGGTGGACGAGCTGCTCTGGTCGGAGCCCCACCCCTGACGGTCGTCGCCGACACCGGCGCGGTGTACGCCCTGATCGACCGCGACGACGCCTGGCACCTCCGGGTGCGCGACTGGTGGGAGCGGAGCGGAGCCGATGTGCTGCTGCCGGTTTGCGTCGTCCCGGAAGTCTGCTACCTGTTGGCTCGTCGCATCGGGCCGCGCGCCGAGCTGGCGTTCGTGGATGCCGTCGTGGCGGCCGAGTTTGCCGTCGAGCCGCTGCTGGACGAGGATGCCCGGCGTGCTGCCGAGCTCATGCAGGCCTACGCAGACGCGCCGCTCGGATTCGTGGATGGAAGCGTCGCGGCAACGGCCGAACGGCTCGAGACCGATAGCATCGTGACCACGGACCGCCGCCACTTCGGCATGCTCCGCCCCCGGCACACCCCAGGCTTTCGACTCCTGCCCTGAGAGGCGCGGGTGGGATGCAAAAACGCCCCCGGGAAGACCCGGGGGCGTCTTGTTTGACCAAGCGATGATCGGCGGGGGGACGTTATCGAGTCGTCCGCTACTCCACCGTCACCGACTTGGCCAGATTTCGCGGCTGGTCCACGTTGCATCCGCGCCGCACCGCCACAAAATACGCCAGCAGTTGCAGCGGGATACTGGTGAGAATCGGGGTCAGGAGGTCCAGCGTCTCCGGAATTTCGAAGGTCGCGTCCGCCAAGCGCTCGATCTCCGCATCGCCGGCATTGACGAGAGCAATAACCTTGCCACCGCGCGCCTTCACCTCCTCGATGTTCGACACGATCTTGGGGTGTACCGCGTCCCGGGGCGCGATGAACACCACGGGCATGTTCTCGTCGATCAGGGCGATGGGACCGTGCTTCATCTCCGCCGCGGGGTAGCCCTCCGCGTGGATGTAGGAGATCTCCTTCAGCTTCAGCGCGCCCTCGAGCGCCACCGGGAAATTGACCCCCCGGCCCAGGTAGAGCGCGTTGTGCGTGGTGGCCAGGAAGCGCTCGGCGAGCCGCTCGATCTCCTCCGACCGCTGGAGAATCGCCGCCATCTGATCGGGCAGGCGGTCGAGCGCCTGAATGATCTGCCGGCCGTGAAGAACGCTCAGGCTGCGGAGCCGCGCGATCCGCAACGCGACCAGCGACAGCGCCGCGACCTGGCTGGTGAACGCCTTGGTGCTGGCGACGCCCACCTCCGGACCGGCGTGCAGGTAGATGCCCCCATCCACCTCGCGCGCGATGGTCGAGCCGACGACGTTCACCACGCCGATGGTGCGCGCGCCACGCTGCTTGGCCTCGCGGATGGCGGCCAGCGTGTCGGCGGTCTCGCCCGACTGCGAGACGCCGATCACCAGCGTGTGCTCGTCCACGACCGGGTTCCGGTAGCGGAACTCCGACGCGTACTCGACCTCCACCGGGATCCGGGCCATCTCCTCGAGCATGTACTCGCCGATGAGCCCGGAGTGCCACGAGGTGCCGCACGCCGTGATGACGATGCGTTGTACTTTCGCGAGCTGCTCGTCGGACAGATTGAGGCCGGAGACCCGCGCGGTGCCCTCGTCTTCCAGCAGGTGGCCGCGTAGCGTGTTGCGGAGGCTTTCCGGCTGCTCGAAGATCTCCTTCAGCATGAAGTGCGGGTACCCGCCCCGCTCGATCGTCGCCAGATCCCAGTCGATCTGGGCGATCGGCTTGCTGATCCGGGCGGTGTCCAGCGTGCGCACGCGGTATCCCTCACGGGTCAGCACCGCCAGCTCGCCGTCGTCGAGGTAGATCACCGAGCGGGTGTACTGGAGCAGCGGTGAGGCATCGGACGCGACGAACCACTCGTTCTCCCCCACCCCCAGGAGCAGCGGCGATCCCTTCCGCGCCGCCACGAGCACGTTCGGCTCGTCAGCCGAGATGAACGCCAAGCCGTACGCCCCTTCGACGTCGCGGAGCGCGTTCGCCACCGCCTCCTCGAGGTTGCCGCGGTAGAACTCGCCCACCAGGTGGGCGAGGACCTCGGTATCCGTTTCCGAGCGGAAGGTGTGGCCCCGCTGGACCAGCGCCTTCCGGATCGCGGACGCATTCTCGATGATCCCGTTGTGGATCACGGCGATCCGGCCCGACTGGTCGGTGTGCGGATGCGCATTCGGCGTGGTGGGGGCACCGTGAGTGGCCCAGCGCGTATGCCCTATGCCAAGCGTGCCGAGAGGGAGATTGCCGTCGAGCTGCTGCTCGAGCGTGGACAGCTTGCCGGCGGCCTTGTGGATCTTGAGGCCGGTGCCGTTCACCACGGCGATTCCGGCGGAGTCATACCCGCGATACTCGAGACGTCGGAGCCCGTCGATGAGCAGGTGGGCCGCGGGGCGCGGACCGATGTATCCGACAATGCCACACATTCGGCGTGGTCCTCTCAGGTCAGCGGTTCGCGCGCGGCGGAGACCAGGGCCTCCGCCTCGGCGGCCGTCGGGGCTTCCGCGATCAGCCGGACGATCGGCTCGGTGCCGGAGGGCCGCACGTGCAGCCATCGGTCCCGCCAGGCCAGCCGCAACCCGTCCCGCGCGTCCGCGTCCGCTTCGGGGAAGCGCCGCCGGAGCCGATCGTACAGCGGTCCCAGCTCGGGCCCGCGCGGCCCTTTCGCCTTCAGAATCACGTAGCGCGGCGACGCAGCGACGACGCTCGAAAGCGATGCCCCAACCTTGGCCAAATAGTGCAAAATCAAGGCCACGCCGAGGGGTGCATCGCGGCCGATGTGCAGCGCCGGGAGAATCACCCCCCCGTTGCCTTCCCCGCCGATAAGCGCGGCCTCGTCCCGGATCGCCCGCGCGACGTTCGCCTCCCCGACGGGCGCACGCACGAAGCGCGCGTTGTGGTCCCGCGCCGCGTCCTCCACGACCAGGCTGGTAGAAAGATTGACCACGACAGCGGGAGCAGCGTCACCTGTCCCGCTCTCTCCCGCCCGCTCCCGCCCTCGGCTTCCCTGCCCAAGCACCGCTCGCACCGCGAGCGCCAGGGTATAGTCCTCGCCCACGGCCGTACCGGTTTCGTCCACCAGCGCGAGCCGGTCCACATCCGGGTCCACGGCGAGCCCCAGGTCGGCCCCGCTCTCCCGCACCAGCCGTTCCAGGTCGCCGAGATTCTCGGGGACCGGTTCGGGGGGATGGGGAAAGCGACCGTCGGCCTCCAGATGGATGCCGCTCACGCGGACACCGAGTCGCTCGAGGAGTGGCGGAAGTGCGACACCTCCGGCCCCCCGCACGCAGTCGAGCGCCACATGAAAGCCTCGCGCGCGGATCGCTGCGACGTCGATCACAGGCAGCGCGAGAATGGCGGCGAGATGTCGGGCCACCGCGTCCGGATCTTCATGCACCCGGCCGATGCCGTCCCAGCCGGCTCGTACCGGGCCCGCATCGGCCAGTGCCCGGACCGCGGCGCCCGCCGCCGCGTCGAGGAAGATGCCGTCCGGGCCCACGAGCTTGAGGGCGTTCCACTCGATCGGATTGTGGCTGGCCGTGAGGATGAGGCCGGCGCCGGCGTGATGGTGCTCTACGGCGAGCTGCGTGGTCGGCGTGGGGACGATGCCCAGGTCGATCACGTCGGCACCGACGGACATGAGACCGGCGGCCGCCGCGTGCGCGAACATCGGGCCGCTGGTGCGGGCGTCCCGGCCGAGCACCACCAGGGGACGGCCCTGCATGCGCGCCCACGCCCCGAGCGCCGCGGCGTGGCGCGCGACGACCTCGGGCGTGAGGTCCGTGCCGACGTGACCACGCATGCCCGACACGCTGATCATCAGGGTACCGGACATCGAGGTCAGACCTGGAGCGGCAACAGCGAGGGTTCCGGATACGCGCTGAGAAATGCCGTCACCACCGATTCGTCGAAGTGGGTCCGGGCGCAGCGACGCAGCTCGACCACCGCCTCGACCGGCGTGCGGGACGGCCGGTACGCCCGATTCGTGGTCATCGCGTCGAACGCGTCCACTACGGCGACGATGCGCGCCTCGATCGGGATCTCGCTGCCCCTGAGCCGGTCGGGAAAGCCGGTGCCGTCGATCCGCTCGTGATGCGAGCGTACGATGCGGAGCACCGGGGGGGACTCGCCCAGGAACGGCGCCAGGATCCGCTCACCCAGCGTGGTGTGCACCTTGATGTGCTCGAACTCCTCGCCCGAGAGCGGACCCGGCTTGTTCAGGATCGCTTCGCGGGTGCCGATCTTCCCGATGTCGTGCAGCTCGCCGCCGAGCCGGATCTCCTCCAGCCGCTCGCCGGTGAAGCCAAGCTGCACCGCGGTCCGTACCGCGTACCGGCTGACCCGGGCGGAGTGCCCGCTGGTGTACGCGTCCTTGGCTTCGAGCGCGTGCACCAGCATCTGCACGCCGTTGATGAGCGACTGCTTGTTGCGGCGGTCGAGCTCGCGGACGCGGCTCTCGAGATGCTGCTGGTAGAATCGGTTCTGCAGGATCAGATCCCGCTTCTCGATCGCCTTCTGCAACCGGGCGCGCACCTCGTCGATCAGCATCGGCTTCGAGATGTAATCGAGCGCGCCGAGCTGGAGGCACTCCACCGCCGTGCTCACTTCGGCCACACCGGTGAGCATGATGATGGCCATGTCGGGATAGAGCCGCAGCGCTTCGCGGAGGAACGTTACCCCATCCATCTCGGGCATGTGGATGTCCGAGATGCAGACCGGGATCTCGCCCCCGGCGCGCAGGAGCGCGAGCGCCTCGGCGCCGGACGCGGCCTCCACGCAGGCGAGTCCCTGCGCCTCGACGACGCGGGCCAGCGCGCCGCGCACCTGCGCGTCGTCGTCCACGACCAGGCACCGCGTGCCGGCCGCCGCGCGGATGGAAGGGGCAATCACTCCGCGAAGCTACCCGGGGCCACGGCAATCTTCAACCGAGGCTTGCCCGGAAGTGTCGAACGCCGTTACGCTTCCGCGACTTTCCCGCCCCCGGAGACCCGCCCTCGGCAGGGCCCATGACGCGCGTTCGTCCCGAGCACCCATCCCATCGCTTCGCGACCCAGGCGATCCACGCCGGCCAGGCACCCGACCCGGCCGCCGGGGCGGTCATGCAGCCGATCTACCAGACGTCCACCTATGTGCAGGACGGGCTCGGCCGGCCGCACAACGGCTACGAGTACGCCCGGACCCAGAATCCGACCCGCGAGGCGCTGGAGCGCAACGTCGCGGTGCTCGAGGGCGGCACGTTCGGGTTCGCCTTCGGGTCGGGGCTGGCCGCGCTCGACACGATCCTGAAGCTGCTCAAGGCCGGCGACCACGTGGTGGCGGGCGACAATCTCTACGGCGGATCCCAGCGGCTGATGAGCCGCGTGTACGCCGATCTGGGGCTCGGGTTCACGTTCGCCGACATGCGCGACGTGAACGCGGTGGAGCGCGCCATCACGCCGGCCACCAGGGTGATCTACTGCGAGACGCCGACGAACCCGATGATGTTCCTCACCGACCTGGCAGCCGTGGCCGACCTGGCGCAGGCGCGGGGCCTCGTCACCGTCGTAGACAACACTTTCGCCACGCCGTTCTTCCAGCGGCCCCTCGCGCTCGGCTGCGACGTCGTGCTTCACTCCACTACCAAGTACCTGAACGGCCACAGCGACATGGTCGGTGGCCTGCTCGTGACCAGCCGCGACGACCTCGCCGAGCGGTTCGGCTTTCTCCAGAACGCCGCCGGTGGCGTGCCTGGCCCGATGGACTGCTGGCTCGCGCTCCGCGGCATCAAGACGCTGCCGCTCCGGATGCGACAACACGATCTCAACGGGCGCCGGGTGGCACAGTGGCTGAGCCACCGGTCGGAGGTGCGGAAGCTGTATTATCCTGGGCTTCCGAGCCATCCGCAGCACGACCTCGCCTGCCGCCAGATGAGCGGCTTCGGCGGGATGATCTCGATCGACCTCGGTGACTCCGCACGGGCCAAGCGCTTCGTCGAGGCAACGACGATCTTCGCGCTCGCCGAGTCCCTGGGCGGCGTCGAGAGCCTGATCGGCCATCCGGTGTCGATGACGCACGGCTCGGTCCCGCAGGCGCTCCGCGACGCCACCGGGCTCACCGACAGCCTGGTCCGGCTCTCCTGCGGGTGCGAGGATCCGGAGGACCTGATTGCGGATCTCGATCAGGCGTTCGACACCAGTCGGATTGCGTAACTACTTGGGGCCGACGACCGACGACCGACGACCGTTCAATCTGAAACATGCCTCAATGCCGGCCCGTAGAGCCGGGCATACCCGAACCGTGAGCCGCCCATGACCGTCCCCGCCACCCGGCCCCGTCAGCGCTTCCCGGAGATCGCCGCGGTCTCGTGGGAGCACCCGGCTGACCGCGCCGCACTCCAGTCGCTCCGGGTCCTGCCGGGCTTCGATGAGGTCGTGCGCAAGGTGATCGCCTTCCTCGGCGGCGAGCGCGGGATCCGCCTTCTCTTTCAGGGCAATGCCGTCCGGGCCGGCGCCGCCCAGTTCCCCAAGCTGTGGACCCTCCAGACGGAAGTCGCCCACACGTTCGACTGGCCGAAGGTGCCGGAGCTCTACGTCTCGCAGACGCCGGTGTTCAACGCCGGCGCCTACGGCGTGGACGATCCGTTCATCGTGGTGCACTCCGCCGCGCTCGAGATGCTCGACGACGACGAGCTCCGCGTGCTGCTTGCCCACGAGATGGGGCACGTCGTGAGCGGCCACTCGCTGTACCGCACCATCGCGGAGATTCTGCTCAGCGTGGGCCTTTCGGCATTGCCGATCCTCGCGGGGATCGCGCTCTTCCCCATCCGCCTCGCGATCCTCGAGTGGGCGCGCAAAGCCGAGCTCTCCTCCGACCGCGCCGGGCTCATCGGCTCGCAGGACGTGCTCGCAGCACAGCGGGTGTTCATGAAGATGGCCGGCGGCACCCGGGGGCAGATCAACCGGGGGGAGATGAGCCTCGACGCGTTCATGTCGCAGGCCAACGAGTACCTCGGCTCGCGCGAAGGATTCGACGCGATCTACAAGATTCTCAACACGCTCGCGCTCACCCACCCGATGAACACGATCCGAGCGGCCGAGCTTCAGCAGTGGGTGGCGGGCGGCGACTACGACCGGATTCTCCGCGGCGAGTACACCCGCAGGGGCGCGGAGGAGCAGGCCCGTCCGCTGGGTGACGACATGGCCGCCGCGGGATCGTACTACGCGAGCGAAGCACGGGAATTCGTCTCCGCCGTGGCCGACGCCGCGAAGCGGGCGGCCGAGCGCGCCGCCGAGGCGTTCCGCTCCGCCCAGCGTCGGTGAGGATTCTGGTCGTCGGCAGCGGGGGGCGGGAGCACGCGCTCTGCCACGCCCTTCGCCGCGAGAATCCCGGCGCCGCGCTCCACTGCGCGCCGGGCAATCCGGGCACAGCCACGCTCGCCGAAAACCTTCTCATCTCCCCCGACGACATCGACCGGGTCGCCGATGCGGCCGACATGCTCGGCATCGACATGGTCGTGATCGGGCCCGAGGCGCCGCTGGCCGCCGGCCTGGCCGATCGGCTGAGGGCGGAGGGACGCGCGGTGGTCGGGCCGAGCGCGGCTGCGGCGCAGCTCGAAGCGTCGAAGGCGTTCGCCAAGGAGATCATGGAGGCGGCCGGGGTCCCGACGGCGGCGAGCGCCACGTTCACCGACCTGCGCGCCGCGCTGGCGTATGTCGACGCTCACGCCGAGCCGCTGGTGGTGAAAGCCTCTGGCCTCGCGGCTGGCAAGGGCGCGATCGTCTGCGCCACCCGCGCCGACGCCGCCGGCGCAGTGCGCGCCATGCTTGGCGAGGGGAAGTTCGGCGCCGCCGGCCGGGTCGTGGTGATCGAGGCGTTCCTCGAGGGCGAGGAGCTCTCGGTGCTCGCGCTCACGAACGGCGCGCAGGTCGAGCTCTTCCCGGCCGCGCAGGACCACAAGCGGCTGCTCGAGGGCGACCGCGGACCGAACACCGGCGGCATGGGCGCGTACAGCCCGGTCGCGCTGGCGACATCAGGGCTGCTGGACCGGGCGGAGCGCGAGGTGTGCCTGCCGGTGCTCGAGGAGCTTCGCCGGCGTGGCACTCCGTTCTCCGGCGTGCTCTACGCCGGCCTGATGGTGGGCCCCGCCGGCGATCTCGCGGTCGTGGAGTTCAACTGCCGCCTGGGGGACCCCGAAGCGCAGGTGGTGCTGCCGCTGGTCGAGGCGGGGCTCACCGACGCATTCTGGCGGGTCGCTCGGGGCGACGCTCCTTCCGGCCTTCGCATTGGTGGAGGTGCGGCCGTCACCACCGTGCTCGCGGCACGCGGCTACCCCGATCAGCCCGAGCAGGGCGCTGCTATCCGGATTCCGCAGGACCTTGCCGATGGGGTGATCGTCTTTCACGCCGGCACGGCCGTGGACCCGGATGGCGTGCTCCGGGTAGCCGGCGGACGGGTGCTGACGGTAACGGGCACGGCCGGGACGTTCGCCGACGCGCAGCGGCTGAGCTCCGAGGCCGCCACCCGCATCGACTTCGCCGGCAAGCAGTTCCGCCAGGACATCGGCTGGAGGGAGCGGAGCCGCCGTCAGGAAGCCGGCTGGCGCGCCGGCTGACCGGCCGGTATATCGAAGGGCCATGAGCATTCCCGGCTACGACATCCAGCAGGAGATCTACCGGGGTCGCCGCCGCGTCGTCTTCCGGGCAACCCGCCGGCGCGACGGCCTCCCGGCCGTGATCAAGACCCCGGCGGATGAGTTTCCCGCGCCCGCGCAGTTGACCGCGTTGCGGCGTGAGTACCAGATCCTGTCGTCCCTCTCGATTGCCGGCGTGGCCCGGCCGCTGGAGCTGGTGACGCATCGCGACCGCGTCGCCCTCGTGCTCGAGGACGCCGGCGGAGTGCCGCTCAAGACGCTGATCGCGAGCAGCCCGCTTCCCCTCCGCCAGGTGCTGAGCATCGGCGTGCAGCTCGCGACCGTCCTCGGCGAGCTCCACCGTCGCGGCATCATCCACAAAGACGTCAATCCCAACAACATCCTGGTTGACGCCGCCACCTCGCGCGTCACGCTGACCGACTTCGGCATCGCCTCCCGCCTGACGAGCGAGCCGCAGCCGCCGAGCCACCCGCATCTGCTCGAGGGCACGATCGCCTACATGTCGCCCGAACAGACCGGGCGGATGAACCGGGATGTGGATTACCACACGGATCTGTACTCGCTGGGCGTGACCCTGTACGAGATGCTGACCGGGCGGCTGCCCTTCGATTCGTCGGATCCGCTGGAGCTGATCCACGGCCATATCGCACGGCTGCCGGACTCGCCGGCGCTCCGGCGGCCCGAGCTGCCCGAGGTCGTCTGCCGGGCGGTCACGCGCCTGCTCGAGAAGATGCCCGAGGCGCGTTACCAGAGCGCGCAGGGGCTGCGCGCGGATCTGGCGCGGTTCGCTGCCGAGCTGGAGGCATCGGGAACGGTGGGCGAGCACCCGCTGGGCACCGAGGACAGCTCGACCCGGTTCGTGGTTCCTCAGCGGCTGTACGGGCGGGCCGCGGAAGGCGCCGCCGTGCGGGCGGCATTTGAGCGGGTCGCGGCCGGCGCGACCGAGCTCGTGCTGGTGACCGGTTACTCCGGCATCGGGAAGACCTCGCTCATCCAGGAGGTCTACAAGTCGATGACCCGGGGACAGGCCCACCTGATCGCGGGGAAGTTCGACCAGCTGGCGCGGGACGTTCCCTATCGGGCGCTCGCCCAGGCATTCCAGGCGCTGGTGCGCCAGACGCTCGCGGCAAGCGACGAGGAGGTCCGCACCTGGGCGGCGCGGCTGGGCGCCGCGCTCGGCGCCAATGCCCAGGTCGTGATCGACGTCATCCCCGAGCTCGAGCGCATCCTCGGCCCCCAGCCCCCGGCCCCGGTGCTCGGGCCGACCGAGGCGCAGAACCGGTTCAATCTGGTCTTCCAGAAGTTCGTGGCCGCGTTCGCTCGTGCCGACCACCCCCTGGTTCTGTTCCTGGACGACCTCCAGTGGGCGGACGCGGCGACGCTCGCCCTGCTGCCCTTCCTGCTGACCGACCCGGACATCCGTGGGCTCCTCGTTATCGGCGCGTATCGTGACAACGAGGTGTCCCCCACCCATCCCCTGCGGCTGACCGTCGGCGAACTCGCCGCGCGGGTGCGGATCGAGGAGATCGCGCTCCCGCCGCTCGACGCCGGCCAGCTGCGGGAGCTGGTCGCGGACGCGCTTCGGACCGACGCGGGACACGCATCCGCTGCCGCGGACCTCGTTCTCACCAAGACGGGCGGCAATCCTTTCTTCGTCAAGCAGCTGCTACAGTCGCTCCACGCCGACGGGCTCATCACGTTCGACGAGGCCACGGGCGGATGGCGGGTCGATCTGGACCGGACGGCTCGGGTGGAGCTCGCCGACAACGTCCTCGCGTTGATGGCGGCCAAGATCTCCCGCCTCGGTTCCCGCACCCAGCGGGCGCTTCGCCTCGCGGCGTGCGTGGGTGACCGGTTCGATCTCCGGACGCTTGCCATCATCAGCCAGGCGGAGCCGGCCGAGGCCGCCGCGGATCTGTGGGAGGCGGTCGAGCAAGGACTCGTGCTTTCGCTGGACAAGTCGTACGGATTCGCGCCGGACCTCTCCACCGGCATCGAACCCGCCGAGATCGGCTACCGCTTCCTCCACGACCGGGTGCAGCAGGCCGCGTACGCGCTGATTCCCGAGGAGGGCCGGCGGCAGGCGCATCTCACCGTCGGGCGGTTGCTGCTCGAGCGCGGCGGCGACGCCCGCGCGGACAGCCTGTTCGAGGTGGCCAACCACCTGAACTACGGTCGTTCGCTCATCGCCGATGCCGGCGAGCGCCGGCGTCTGGCCCAGCTGAACCTTGACGCCGGGCGCAAGGCCAAAGCATCGGCCGCGTACCCGAGCGCCCTGAGCCATTTCACGGTCGGAACGGAGCTGCTTCCCGACACCGCCTGGTCCGAGCATTACGAGCTCGCCTTCGCGCTGCACCTCGAGCGGGCGGAAGCCGAGTATCTCTGCGCCCGCCTGGACGAGGCGGAAAGGAGCTTCCTCGCGCTGCTCGAACGGTGCCGGTCACCGCTCGATGTCGCCGACGTCTACGCCCTGCTGATGGTCGAGTACGAGACAATGTCGCGCTACGCGGACGCGATTGCGGCCGGCCTCGACGGGCTCCGCCGGCTCGACGTCGCCGTGAGCGCCGATCCGGCTGCCTGGGAACCGGACCTCGCCGCCGAGCTCGATGCGATTCGGCGGGCGATCGGGACGCGGCCCATCGCGAGCCTGGTGGAGCTCCCGCCGGTGCAGGATCCCGGCATGCGTCAGGCGATGCGGCTGCTCCAGGCGGCTTGGGCGCCGGCGTACATCAGCGGACAGACCCGCCTCGGCGACCTCGTCGCAGCCCGCCTCGTGCGTCTGTCGCTCGAGCACGGCGTCAGCGAGCCGTCGGCCTTCGGCTTCCTGCACCACGCGATGACCGTGGGCTCCGTGTTCGGCGAGTACGAGCGTGGCGCGGAGTTCGGCGAGCTCGCGCTGGCGGTCAATGAGCGCTTCGCGGATCTGCGACTTCGCGCGATCGTGCATCACCGGTTTGCGGCGTTGGTCAATGCGTGGCGGCAGCCGTTCGCGAACTGCATCGTCCACGCCCGGGAGGCGGTCCGCGCGGCTTTCGAGTCCGGGAACCTCGCGGTGGCGGGCTACGCACAGTTCCAGCAGGCGTGGTACGGGATGCAGATCGAGCGCGACCTCGAGACGTTCGCCGATCGTCACGGACCCACGGCGGACCTGCTCGCCCGGCTACAGCTCCACACCTACGTCGAGATGCAGCGCGTCATGCTGCAGTGGAGCGAGGCGCTGCGTGGCCGCACAGAGACGCCGATCAGTCTGTCGGGCTCGGATTTCGACGAGGAGCGTTACCTCAAGCTGCTCGGGGGCAGCGGTATCTTCCGCGCCCTGCATGCCACGGTGAAGCTCGAGCTCCTCCACACCTTCGGGCAGGTCGAGGCGGCTCGGCGCTACGCAGCGACCGAAGAGGCGGCCGCCGACGTGTTCGTCGGCTCGATCTGGCCCGCGATGTTCACCTTCCGCCACGTGCTCGCCATCTGCGCTTGGCTGCCGGACGCCCCGGCCGGCGAGCGGCCGCCCGCGGAGACCAAGCTTGATCGGCTCGAGGCGCGGCTCGCCCGCTGGGCGGAGAGCGCTCCCGAGAACTTCGGGCATCTCCACCTCCTCGCTTCGGCGGAGATCGCGCGGGTGCGGCAGCGACCGGGGGACGCGGTCACGCTATATGACGCCGCCCTCGAGGCGGTCGCCGCTCAGGAATCGCCTCGACACCGGGCGCTCATCAACGAGCTGTACGGCCGGTTCTGGCTCCAGCGCGGACAGCCCAAGGTCGCGGCGGTGTTCCTGGCCGAGGCCCGCTTCGGGTACGCGCAGTGGGGCGCAACCGCCAAGGTGGCGGACCTGGACCGCCGGTATCCCGAACTGCTGCGGCAGGGGTTGGCCCCGGATGGATCTGCGCGGCCGAGCGGCTCGTCGGTGCTCGTGTCCAGCGAGACGCTCGACATTTCGATCGATGCAGCGGCCGCGATCAAGGCCGCCCAGGCGATCGGCCAGGAGATCGATCTCGAGCGGCTACTGGACCGACTCATGCGCGTCGCGCTCGAGAACGCCGGTGCCGAGCGGGGCTCCCTCGTGCTCGAGGGGGAAGCCGGGCCCGTCGTGCGCGTCACCGGCTCGCACGATCGGATCGAGGTGCTCGGCGGACCGACCGTGCCGCTGGCCGAGAGTGTCGATCTGCCGGTCAGTCTGATCCACTACGTGCGCCGGACCCGCGAGAACGTCGTGGTGGCCGACGCGCCGGTGGACGAGCGCTGCGCGGAGGATCCGTACATCGTGCGCGAGCGGCCCCGCTCCGTACTCTGCACCGCGGTCCTCAATCAGGGCACCCTCGTCGGCACGCTCTACGTCGAGAACCGGCTCACCCCACACGCCTTCACTCCCGAGCGCGTCCGGGTGATGCAGCTGATCTCCGCTCAGGCCGCCATCGCCATCGAAAACGCGCGCCTGTACGAGCGGACGCGCCAGGAAGTGACCGAGCGTACGCGCGCCGAGGCGAAGCTCCGGGCCTTGGCGGAGGGCACGGCCGCCGTGACGGCGGGTGACTTCTTCCGCCCCCTGGTCCAGCATCTGGCCGACGCGCTCCAGGCCCGCTACGCGTTCGCGGCGGAATGCACCGACGCCGAGCGCACCCGCGTCCGCACGCTCGCGTTCTGGAGCGGGTCGGACTTCGCGGAGAACGTGGAGTATGCGGTCAGTGGAACACCCTGCCAGCAGGTGCTCGGGGGCGACATGTGCCTGCATACCCGCGACATCCAGGCGCTCTTCCCGGCCGATACCGAGCTCCAGACCCTCGGTGCGGAGAGTTATCTGGGCATCCCCCTTCGCGGAGCCACCGGCGACCTGCTCGGCCATCTCGCGGTGCTCCACACCGCCCCGATCACACCGACCCCGGACGACCTCGCGATCCTGCGTATCTTCGCCGCCCGCGCCGGCGCGGAGTTGGAGCGCAAGCGCACTGGCGACGCGCTGCGCGAGAGCCAGCTTCGCTACAGCACCATGGCGGAGACGGTGCCCGAAGTCCTGTTCACCGCCGGCACCGACGGTGGATGCGACTACGTGAGCCGCCGGTTCTCGGAATACACGGGGCTCCCGCTCGCGCGCTGCCTCGGCCAGGGCTGGCTTGCCGCCGTCCATACCGGCGACCGCGAGCGCACGACCGCGGCCTGGGAGCAATCGGTGCGGACCGGCGAGGCGTTCGAGACCGAGTATCGGCTTCGGAGGGCGGACGGCCAGCACCGCTGGTTCCGCGCCCGCGCGATCCCGATGCGCAGCCCGGAGGAAGCGACCACCCGCTGGTTCGGCGTGGCAACCGACATCGACGACAGCAAGCGGGCGGAAGAGTCGCTTCGGGCCGCGCTCGCCGAGGTGCGGCGGCTCAAGGACCGGCTGGAGACCGAGAACGTCTACCTCCAGGAGCAGATCGAGACCGAGCACGGATTCGAGGAGATCGTCGGGCGAAGCCCGGCGCTTCGCCGGGTGCTCACGGAGGTCGAGCAGGTGGCGCCGGGCGACACCACCGTCCTGATCACCGGGGAAACCGGCACCGGGAAGGAGTTGCTCGCCCGGGCGATTCACAAGCTGAGCCCCCGGCGCGACCGCGCGCTCATCACGGTCAATTGCGGCGCGATCTCCCCGGGGCTGGTCGAGAGCGAGCTGTTCGGCCACGAGAAGGGCGCCTTCACTGGAGCCGTGAGCCGGCGAATCGGACGGTTCGAAGTCGCCGACGGGGGCACGCTCTTTCTCGACGAGATCGGGGATCTGCCGCTCGACTCACAGGTGAAGCTGCTCCGGGTCCTCCAGGAAGGTGAGATCGAGCGGGTGGGCGGCCTTCGCCCGATCAACGTGGATGTGCGGGTGATCGCGGCAACGCATCGCGACCTCGAGGCACGGGTCCGCGACGGCCGCTTCCGGGCCGACCTCTTCTACCGGCTCAACGTGTTCCCCATCCGGAACCCGGCGCTACGGGAGCGGGCCGAAGACATCGCGGAGCTGGTCCGGTACTTCGTCCTCAAGTACGCCGCGAAGCTCGGAAAGCGCATCGAGGCGGTGCCCCGGGGCGTGCTTGAGGGGCTGACCGCTTACCCGTGGCCCGGCAACATCCGCGAGCTGGCCAACGTCATCGAGCGATCGGTCATTCTGAGCCGTGGTTCCGCGCTGGAGCTGGACGGGCTGCTGCCTTCCGACAGTGGAGCGGCTCCGAGCAGCCGGGGAGCCGGGCAGCCGACCCTGGAGGAGATGGAGCGGAGACACATCGCGGAGGTACTGGAACAGACCGGGTGGCGGGTGAGCGGACCCAGAGGTGCAGCGGTGCTTCTGGGTCTCAAGCCCACGACCCTCGAAGCGCGAATGAAGAAGCTGGGCGTCCGTCGGCCGGGCTAGGTCGCCTCCCAAATTCCCCCGGAGATCGACGTGGGAGATTCCCAACTTTTTGGGACCCCGAGTGCGTTTGGCGAGCGGCCGTCGCTCGGATACGTCACCTAAGCCAAATCCCTTCAACATGTTGTCACGCTGTACCCGGCGGGTCGTCCGCTTGGCACGCGGGGTGCTTTTACTCGTGGGCGAACCCACGGACCAAACATGCTGAGACTCACGAACGTCACGACCGAGCCCGAGCTGATCCGCCTCAAAGTCGAGGGGGTCATCACCCAGACCACGCTGCCCGTGCTGGGCCAGGAGCTGCGCCGGGTGCTCGACGAGGGCGCCCGGATCCAACTGGACTTCCGCGACGTGGTATACCTGGACGCCGCCGGGCTGGAGCTGCTTCGCCATCTGCCGCAGGACCGTATCGAGATCGTGGACTGCACCCCGCTCATCCGGGAGTTGCTGAGCAAGGAGCTCGCATGACGCCCCCCGCTGAGGAAACCCGAACCAGCACCTTCGAGCGGCTGCTCCAGCCGGTGCTCGAGCCGGCATACCGCGCGGCGTACCACCTCGCGCGCAACACGGCGGACGCGGAAGACATCGTGCAGGAGGCGTCGCTGCTCGCCTGGCGCAGCTTCGAGAGTTTCGAGCCGGGCACCAACTTCCGGGCCTGGTTCCAGCGCATCGTGGTCAACGTGTTTCTCACCCGCTGTCGCGCCGAGCGGCGGCGCGGAATCACGGTGCCGCTGGTCGCGGAGGACGGCGAGAGCGGGGACCGCACCGCGGCCGACGCCCGCTGGGCCGCCGACGGGTCGGACGCGGCCACTGCCGTCCTCGGCACGATGGACCTCCAGGCGGTGCAGGCGGCGCTTGCGTCGCTTCCCCTCGAGTACCGCACGGTCGCAGTGCTCTACTTCGTGGACGATCTCTCCTACGAACAGATCGCGGAGACGATCGGGTGTCCGGTGGGCACGGTGCGGTCGCGGCTGCACCGCGGGCGCAGGCTCCTCTGGAAGCGCCTCGCCGCCACCGCCCGCGACCTCGGACTCCGCGCCGCCATCTGATTCGGCCTCGCCACCAACAACATGGCTCCGTGCCGGGACCCGCGTCCCCGGCCGCGACGTTCGGACGGCGGAACCGGCCGGGAGGCAGCGGCATTACGCCCCTATCCACCGACCGTGAGACCCCGATGGCAACCATCGTACGCGACGACGCCCTGCCCGATGTCGTCATGCCCACCTGCAAGGTCCGCCAAATATTGAAGGGACAGAAGGCCCTGGTCACCGGAGCAAACTCCGGAATCGGCAAGGCGGTCGCGCTCGCCCTGGGCGAGGCCGGGGCGGACGTTGTCGTGAACTACGTCCGCGGCGAGGAGGCGGCCGCAGAGGTTGTCGATCACATACGGGCGGGTGGCGTCCAGGCCTACGCCCACCAGGCCGACGTGTCACGCGAGGACCAGGTGCAGGCCATGTTCCGCCGCATGCTCGACGAGCTCGGCACGATCGACGTCATGGTCAACAACGCCGGCCTGCAGCAGGATGCGCCGGTGGACCAGATGACTCTCGAGCAGTGGAGCCTCGTCATCGGCGTCAACCTGACCGGCCAGTTTCTTTGCGCCCGTGAGGCGGTACGGGAATTCAAGCGGCGCGGCGTGCGGCCGGAGGTGTCCTGCGCGGCCGGCAAGATCGTGTGCGTGAGCTCGGTGCACGAGGTCATCCCCTGCCGGGCGGTCGTATGGATGGCGTCCGACGAGTCCGACTACGTCAACGGGGTCAGCCTTTACGTAGATGGCGGCATGACGCTTTACCCCGGCTTCGCCACCAGCGGCTGAGCGCGTGCCGGAGAGACGCAGCCGATGCTCGCGATCGTCGGAACGGTACTTGGGTGGCTCGCCATGGCCGTCGACTTGGCGACCGGACTCGTGGTCGCCTTCGCGGTGGCCGAAGCGCTGGCTCGCGTTGCCCGGCATTCCATCGCTGACCTGCTCGGCCGCGGCGCCGACCGCGACGCGGTCCGGCGCCGCCTGGGCGAGTGGCTCGCGCTCGCCCTCGAGTTGGCGCTGGCCTCCGACATCATCCGGACCGCCCTCGCGCCGACCTGGGACGATCTGGGCAAGCTCGCGGCCATCATGGCCATCCGGACCGTGCTGAACTACTTCCTCGGACGCGAGCTGGCGGGCGGCCCGCATCTCACGCCTCGGGTGCGGCGTGAGGCCGCCTGACGCCGCGGAGCTCGCGAGCGCAGTCCAGCTCGCCGGCGCGCTGGTCATGGCCGCATATCTGGCCGCAGATTGCCACGCTCGCCGCCGTCCTCACACTCCGAATCGTCATCAAGCGACTCGTCACGCACGAGCGCCGCCGCGCCTCCATAACCGCCGCGGGCGTGCTGGCCGCCATGCTCCCCGCGGCCCCGGCCGCCGGGCAGGATACGACGCCCGCCGCGAGGCCGGTATTCCAGGCGCTGAGGTACGAAGAGGACTGGAGCGCGCTCCGCGATCCGCGCCTCCATACCGGCCGGCTCGACCGCCTCAAGTATCTGCCGCTCGACGGCGCGGGGCGCATCTGGGCAAGCCTTGGCGGTGAGACCCGGCTTCGGTACGAGCAGTTCCGCAACCCGCTCTTTGGCGGCGATCCTCCCGACGCCGGCGGCTATCTCCTCCATCGCTATCTGGTCCACGCCGACCTGCACGTCGGCCAGCGGCTTCGCGTGTTCGTCCAGCTTCAGGCTGCGCTCGCGTCCGGCCGGACGGGCGGCCCCCGCGCCTTCGACGAGAACGGACTCGACCTCCACCAGGCCTTCGGTGAACTGTCGCTGGGGAGTGATCGCCTGATCGCCGTGCGGATCGGGCGGCAGGAGCTGGACGTCGGTTCGTCCCGGCTGGTGTCCGCGCGCGAGATGGTGAACGTACGGCAGACCTTCGACGGGCTCCGGGTTCTGCTCGGACCCTCGCGGTCGAGGGGCACCCTCTGGGTACTGCGCCCGGTGCTCGTCGAACGGGGCGTCTTCGACGATTCGGCCGATTCGACCCGTCTCCTCTGGGGTGCATCGTGGATCCGGCGCGATATGCTCGGGCTGGGTGGAACGCTGACGGCGTATTACATCGGCCTCGATCGGCGCGGCGCGCGCTTCGACCAGGGCACCGCGGACGAGCTCCGCCACACTGTGGGCGTGCGGGCGAACGGGGCGCGCGGTGCGTGGGACTACAACCTCGAGGCCAATGGCCAGTTCGGCCGCTTCGGCACGGGCCGGATCCGGGCCTGGGATGCGGCGGCCGACAACGGCGTGCGCCTCCGTCGCGTGCCGCTCCGCCCCCGGCTGGGCCTGCGGATAGACGTCACGAGCGGCGACCGCGACCCGGACGACGCCGACCTCGGCACCTTCAATCCGCTGTTCCCCAACACCGCCTACTCCGGCCTCTCGGGCCTCGTCGGCCCCGCCAACTCGATCGATCTCCAGCCGTCGGTTCGTGCCTTCGTCAGCTCCCGGCTGTCGGTCGTTGGCGGCCTTACGCTGTTCTGGCGGACCAGCCGGCGCGACGGGCTCTACGGCATCGCCGTGAATCCCCAGCGGCCGGGGGGGCCGAGCCGGGCGCGCTCCGTCGGGCGGCAGCTTGCGCTCGAGGTGGACTGGACGCCGAGCCCGAATGTCGTCTACCAGCTCACGCTCACCCATTGCGCGGTGGGCCCCTACCTCCGCGATACGCCTCCGGGCGCCGACGTCCGATATTTCCTGAGCTGGATCAGCTATCGGTTCTGAGACGGGTTGCCGGTTGCTTGTGCGGACGTTGAAGCCCGAAACGTCGTACTAATGAGGGGATCTCGCCCGGCCGCGCCACGGCGCGATGCGTGCCCCCCTGATGAACGGGCTCGCCCCGCGGCGACGGTTGTCCCGCTGCGTCCCGCTCTCCCGAGGTTCCGAGGGTCCCCTATGTCCATTCTCGTATCGTCACGCGCTGGCAGCCGGGCCGTTCTGGTCGCGGCGCTGCTCGCCGCAGCCTGCGGCGGCAACGACGGCGCCGGTCCGAACCCCAACAACCCTCAGCCGCCGCCGGGGAATACCACCACCGACATCGGCATCGTCGAGGGCGCATCGACCCAGACGACGACGGCCTTCAGCCCCAACCCCAAGGTCGTGAGCCTGGGCGGGAACCCCACGGTCGCGATTCGCTGGGTCAACGGCGACATCACGGGCGGCGACTACGTAGCCGGAACGGCGACTGCCCACAACATCGCGCCCGACAATGCCGGCGACTTCACGCCGTCCGGCTCCCTCGGCGGAAACGCGACGTATTCGATCACGCTGTCCGCTCCGGGTGCGTACGGGTATCACTGCGACATCCATCCCAACATGGTTGGCACGATCACCGTCAACCCGTGAGCGCTGATCCGGGCTGACACGGACGCGGGCTTCGGATAGCTTTCGGGCCGCAATGCCCGAGCTTCCCGAAGTCGAGACCATCGTCAGGGATCTCCGTCCGCGCGTCGTCGGGCGCACCTTCGGCGCGGTATCGCTCAGTCACGACGACGTGCTCCGCGGGACCACCCGGCGACGGCTGCTGGGTGGGCTTCGCGGCGCGACCGTCCGCGGGCTCGCCCGCCGGGCCAAGCACGCGGTCTTCGATCTGGGAAGCCGTCGCCTCGTAGTCCAGCCCGGAATGACGGGATCGCTGCAGGTGCACGACCGGCCCCTTACTCCGGGCGAGAAGCGGTATGCCGTGCTCACCGCCGAGCTCGACGACACGCGGCGCCTCATTTACAGCGATGTCCGCCGCCTGGGCACCCTGCTGCTCCTGGACGACGCGGCTTGGCGCGCCTACGACCGGGCGATCGGGCCGGAGCCGCTCGATCCGTCGTTCACCGCCGAGCAGCTCGGGCGGATCTTCGCCCGGTCACGCCAGGCCGTGAAGAAGGTGCTGATGGACCAGCGGCACCTCGCCGGCGTGGGCAACATCTACGCGAACGAGGCGCTCTTTGCGGCCGGAGTGGACCCGTCGCGCGCTGCCCGCTCGCTCAATGGCGTCGAGACCACGCGGGTGTATGCCGAGGTGCGGCGCATCCTGGACGCCGCGATCGCGTCGCAGGGAACGACGTTCCGCGACTACCGGACCGGCACGGGCGAGCCCGGCAACTTCCAGCTCGCGCTGCTCGTGTACGGGCGGGAGGGTGAGCCGTGCCGCCGCTGTGGCACCCGGCTCGCCGGCACCCACGCCATCGACGCGCGCATCACCGTCTTCTGCCACCGCTGTCAGCGATGAGACGCTCCCGCGCGATGAAGTTCGCGTTGCCGGCCGCCGACCTCGCGGCCCTCCGGACCCGCGTCGGCGGAATGGCGGAGCATCGTCCTGCGGTGTACCGGATGGTGGACCCGACGGGGAAGATTCTCTACGTCGGCAAGGCGAAACGGCTCCGAGCCCGGCTGCTCACGTACTTCCGCGCGCGCTACCCCGACGACAAGGCCGCCCGGATACTTTACGCGGCACACGACATCCAGTGGGACTACGTCCCCAGCGAATTCGCCGCCTACCTTACCGAGCTCCGCCAGATCCGCCGCTACCGTCCCCACTTCAACCTCGCCCTGAATCGCACCCGCCGGGCGGTGTTCGTGAAGGTCTCGCGCGGGCCGGCGCCCCGCATCACCTGCGGCACCACCATCGCCGCGGACGACGCGCGCTGCTACGGGCCCTTCCGCTCGCTCGGGCGCACCGGCGAGGCCGTGCGAACCCTGAGCGACCTGCTCGGCATCCGGGATTGCGCGGCCAGCATGCCGATCGTTTTCGCGGGACAGGGTGACCTGTTCGATGCAACGCGACGCGCGGCCTGCATGCGGCACGAGTTCGGGTTCTGCAGCGGCCCCTGCGCGGGCTTCGTGGCGGAGTGGGACTACCGGCTGCGGGTGGAGACGGCGATGGCGTTCCTCGAGGGGCGCACGATCCAGCCGATCGACCGGGTGGTGGCGTCCATGCAGGCCGCGGCGGGGCGGGCGGAGTTCGAGGCAGCCGCGAAGTGGCGGGAGCGGTTCGAGAACCTGGAATGGCTCTTCGGGGCGATTAGCCGGGCCCGTACGGCGGTGGACCTGCTCACCTTCGTGTACCGGGATCCGGGTGCGTTCGGGGACGAGCGGGTCTACCTGATCCGGCGGGGCGTGGTGAAGGCGTCGTTCCCCTGGCCCGACACGCCGATCGAGCACGAGGCGTTCCGCGCGGTGGTGCGGGACGAGCTGGCGCAGCCGGACGCGGCGCCGGGGCCGCTTCCGCTCGACTCGGTTGACGAAATCCTGCTGATCATGGCGTGGTTCAGGGCCCACCCGGAGGCGCTGCGCCGGACGACGCCGCTGACGCACTGGGTCTGACCGAGCTCCAAAGGGCCGGCCGGCGTTCCACCCGTGCGGGAGGGGTACCGGGGGGAGGCTCTGGCCAGGCATGCCATCCCCCGGGCGCGTCGTCGTAGATCCGGATGGCCAGACCCGGCGTCGTGCCTCGCCCGAGCCCGAACCAGCCGGCATCGAGCCGGAGCACGACCGTCCATCCCCTTCCCCCGCTCCGCTCGGACGCCCGCACGTCCCAGCCGGCCCCGGATCGCCCCTGGCCCAGGCGCCAGTCGGGATCACCCTGCGGCTCGCCCCACTGCCCGGCGCGTCCACGATACACCACGCTGCTGTCGAGCACCCGGCGGAAATACCACTGGAAGTCATCGTGCTGCGGCGTCTCGGCCCGGTCGCCCTCGGTGTCGAGACTCACGACCAGGTCGTCGCCCCAGTAGAACGTCGAGTCGGGAATCGCAGCGACCAGGTAGACGCTGTCCCCAGCCCGGAGCAGCCATATCGAGGCCGTGCCCTGCCCGGTCTTCAGGCTGATCTGCGGCAGCCCCCAGCCGGTGCTGTCGGCGAGGCGGTCGGCGGCGGGCGCACGCCCGACCGCGCGCACGGCGACGGTGTCCGCCCTGGCGATCACTGCCAACGCGAGCGCGACAATGGCGGCCGTCAGAAGCTGATGCTCACGCCGAGGCCGGTGGGGTGCACTCTGGTCCAGCGGGGGCTCTTGATGAGCGCGCCCACGATCCCGCCAAGCGCGGTGCTGCCGAGGAACATGGCGCCGGCGACAGCGACTTCGAGACCTTCCAGCTCGGAGTCCTGATCGTCATCCGCGGCGATGATGATGGCGATACCGGCCGCCGCACCCACGCCGGCGCCAATCGCGGTTCCTTTGAGCAGGTTGCGCCTGGAGCCGGTTGCGACATCCAGCCGTCGAATGTCGGCCCTGGAATACGCGCGTGTGTCGCCCTGCTGGGTGACGGCCAGCGAGTCGGTGCTGGCCCATGCCACCCGGCCATCGAACGGCCCGGCGGCAGCGCGACCGCGGACCCGCGCCCCTGACTCGACCTGTTGCGCGGCCGCATTGGCCGCGGCGAGCGTCGTCATAAGCACAAGAAATGTCGCAAGGGTGCGTGAAGCGGGCATGCAGCCCTCCGAATCGATGATCGCGAAGGGTCGCCGAGGCGCGTCAAGTGAGGCTCAAGTTCGCTCACTCCAGCGGCACCAGCCGGGCCCGCGGCGGGATGCCGGGCTCCAGCTCCATGATCCCCACGGAGGGCGGCAGATCAAAGCGCCGGTGCCCGGCACCACCGGGATTCATGACGGTCACCACCTGATCCACGATGGTCAGGAGCGGCCGGTGGGTGTGGCCGAAGACGAGGATCTCCGCGTCGGGGAACGCGGCGTTCAGCTTGTCGGGCGTGGGGGAGCCGAATTGGTCGCCGTGCGTCACGACGATGCGGAATCCGTCGAGCTGAATCCGAGCGACCTGCGGCAGGCGGGCCCGGACGTCGAGCCCGTCGGCGTTGCCGTACACGACCGTCACCGGCGCGATCGCCTCGAGCTCGGCGAGCAGCTCGAGCGGGCCGAGGTCGCCGCCGTGCAGGATGTGATCGACCCCGGCGAAGACGTCGAACACCGCGGGGCGCAGCAATCCGTGCGTGTCCGCGATGATGCCGAGCCTCATCCCTCCCACCGTGGAGCGATCGTGAGGTCGAGCTCCAACAGGTCGAACACGCGCTGCACCACGAAGTCCACCAGTTGTCCCACCGCGGTGGGGCGATGGTAGAAGCCCGGCGCCGCGGGCAGCACCACCGCCCCTGCCTCCGTGGCGGCTACCAGGTTCCGGAGATGCACGAGCGAGAAGGGCGTCTCCCGCGGGACCAGGACGAGTCGGCGGCGCTCCTTGAGCGTCACGTCCGCAGCGCGCTCCACCAGCGAGCGGCTCGTGCCGCCGGCAATGGCCGCGACGGTGCCCATGGAGCACGGGCATACGACCATGCCGGCGGTGCGTTGCGAGCCTGACGCCGGGAGCGCGCCGCGATCGCCGTCAGGAAACTGGCGCACGCTGGCCCAGTCGCCGCCGGTCGCGGCGCGGAGGTCGTCGATGGAGCCGATGTCGCACTCGGCCTTGAGGAGTCGCCCGCCGTGGCTGGTCACGATCAGCCACACCGGCACACTGTTCCGGGCAAGCACGTCAAGAAGTCGAACCCCATACGGTGCCCCCGATGCCCCGGTGATAGCCAGCACGATCGGGAGCCGGCTCATCGGCCTCTCCGATTCGGTGTGGGCGAGCGGTGCGGATGCTTGGTCGGGACCGGCGGCAGCGGTCGGGGCCGGGTGGGAGCGGGCGGAAGCGGCCGACCATCGCGCGCCGGCCGCGCGGGCCGCGTTCCCCGGCGTCGGCTTCCGGCCGGTGCCGCCCGCTCTTCCCTCACAGCAGCCGATCCCCCAGCGCGAACAGAAAGACCGTCACGCTCATCACACCGTTCATGGTGAAGAACGCCGCATCGAGGCGCGTCAGGTTACCAGGCCGGACCAGGCGGTGCTCGTAGATCAGAATGCCCGCCGCGACGAGGAGGCCGGCGAAGTACAGCCGGCCGAACCCGGCGGCCCAGCCGAACAGCCCCAGAGCCGGGATCGTGATCCCGTGCAGCACCTTCGCCAGGAGGATGCCGCGCCTCTCGCCGAGCCGCACCACGGCGCTCCGGAGTCCCTCGCTCCGGTCGAACGCCTCGTCGGGCAGGGCGTAGAAGATGTCGAAGCCGGCCACCCACGTGGCCACCGCCACCGTGATCGGTGCCAGCAGCCACCACGGCTCGCTCCAGGCGCCGGTCACGGCCAGCCACCCGCCCACCGGCGCGATGGCCAGGCTCAGGCCCAACCAGAGATGCGGCCACCAGGTGAATCGCTTCGCGAAGCTGTAGGTCATCACCCAGGCGAGCGCCAGCGGGCTCAGCGCCAGACAGAGCCGGTTGAGCAGCGCGGCCGCGAGCACGAACAGCGCCGCCGCCAGGATGATCGATGCCCACGCCTGCGGCAGGGAGAGCGCGCCGCGCGGGAGCTCGCGATTCCGGGTGCGCGGGTTCCGCGCGTCGTACTCCCGGTCGGCGATCCGGTTGAAGCCCATGGCCACCCAGCGCGCCGCCGAGAACGCGAGAACCACCAGGAGCACGGTGCGCCACGTTACGGGCACCTCCATCGAGGCCGCCACCAGGCCGAGCAGCGCGAACGGCAGGGCGAAGAGGGTATGGGGCAGCTTGACGAAGTTGGCGTAGCGGACGAGGAGGGACTCGCCGGCAAACGTCTGGCCTTCGCGGGCGGTGAGACGTGAGCGGTGAGACGTGAGCGGGGGCTCCGGCGCAGGCGTCGGGCTCGTGAGCTCGCCTCGGTACTCCCTCTCACCTCTCACCTCTCACCTCCAACCGGATCCCAAGCTGTGGCCAGATCTCGTCTACGCGCCGCTTGGTCGCCTCGTCCATCGCGATCACCTCCGGCCACTCCCGGTCGAACCCCTCCTCCTTCCACTTTCGCGTCGCGTCGATCCCCATCTTGCTGCCATAGGTGAAGGCCCGGCTCGAGTGGTCGAGCACGTCCATCGGGCCCATGGTAAAGCGGACATCGCGCTCGGGGTCGATGTTGTTGAGCGCCACCCACCACGCCTCGTCGGCATCGCGCACGTTCACCTGCTTGTCCACGACGACGATCACCTTGGCCAGCGACATCAGCCCCTGGCCCCACAGCGCGTTCATCACCTTCCACGCCTGCCCGGGATACTGCTTGTCGATGCTGACGAACACCAGATTGTGGAAGATGCCGGGCGCGGGCATATGGTAATCAACGATCTCGGGCAGGGTGAGCCGGAGCAGCGGCAGAAAGATCCGCTCGGTGGCGTGACCGAGGTAGTAGTCCTCCATCGGCGGGCGGCCCACCAGCGTGGCCGGGTACACCGGATCCCGCCGCATCGTGACGGCCGTGACGTGCACCGTGGGGTAGTAGTCCGCGAGCGAGTAGAACCCCGTGTGGTCGCCGAACGGCCCCTCGAGCGCGAGCGGCTCGGCCGGCTCGATGTATCCCTCGAGGACGATGTCCGCCTCGGCCGGCACGTCCAGGTCGCAGGTGACCGCCTTCGCCAGCTCCACCGGCGAGCGCCGGAGAAAGCCCGCGAAGATGAACTCGTCGATGGTCGGTGGGAGCGGCGCCGAGGCGGAGTAGATGCTCGCGGGGTCACCGCCGAGCGCGATGAGCACCGGCATCTTCTCGCCGCGCGCCGCCATCTCGCGCCAGTGCGCCGCGCCCACCTTGTGGCGTTGCCAGTGCATCGCGAGCGTATTCCGGCCGAGCACCTGGACGCGGTACATCCCGACGTTCCGGATGCCGCGCACAGGATCGGTTGTGATCACCATCGGCAGCGTGATATAGGGTCCGCCGTCCTTGGGCCAGGTCGTGAGAAACGGAATAACGGAGAGATCCACGTTGTCCCCCCGCGTGACCGTGTGCTGGCACGGCGGCTTGCCGCTCCGGGTCCGCGGCGGAAACCTGGCGACTTCGGCCAGACGCGGGAGCATCGAGAGCTTGCCGAAGAGTCCTTCCGGCACCTTGAGCTCGAGCAGCTCGCTGATGCGCCCGCCGATCTCATCCAGCGCGTTCACCCCCAGCGCCAGACACATGCGCCGCATCGAGCCGTAGAGGTTGATGGCGACAGGGTACGCGCTCCGCCGCCCATCGTCGAGGAGCACGTGCTCGAAGAAGAGCGCCGGCCCGCCGCCGGCGCTCTTCATGCACCGGTCGGCAATCTCCGCAATCTCCAGGCGAGCCTTCGCCGGGTGCGTCACCCGTACCAGCTCGCCGATCTTCTCGATCTCGCGGATGAACTCGCTCAGGCTGTCAATCGCCATTTGGGCTCCGCTACCGGCGTAGGAACTGCATCAACCACAGAGGACACAGAGAACACAGAGAACCGATCTTGTTTGTGGTCTCGCGTTCAGGGTCGTGTATCTCGGCCCGAGACCGCCGGATAATCCGGTTCTCGGTGTTTTCTGTGTCCTCTGTGGTTCAACGAACGTTCAACGCGATCGAACGCCGACGTGCATCGCCGTGACCCCGCCCATGAGGAGCATGTAGCGCACATCCTCGAACCCTGCCGCCTCGATCCGGCGCGCGAGATCGGGCGGCGCCGGGAACACCCGGGTGGACTCTGGAAGCCACTCGTAGGCGCTCGCATGTTTGGAGATCAGCCGGCCGACCAGCGGCAGCACGCGCTCGAAATAGAGGAGATACAACCCACGCAGCGGCTGCCTCGGCGGCGTGGCCATGTCGAGGACGACGAGCCGGGCGCCCGGCTTCATCACCCGGGCCAGCTCGACGAGCCCGGCATCCAGATCCGCGAGGTTACGCAGCCCCCAGCCGATCATCGCCCCGTCAAAGACTGCGCTCTCGAACGGAAGTTCCAGCGCATCGGCCGTCACCGGCTCGAGCCGTGGCGTCTTGGCCCGGCCTAGCTCCAGCATGGGGCGCACGAAGTCGGCGCCGACGACACGCCCACGGAAGCCGGGCCGGCCGGCCAGCGCCGCCGCGAAGTCCAGCGTTCCCGCGCAGAGGTCGAGGTAGATTCCCTCCGGCGCGCGCTCCCAGCCAAGCTGCGCGACCGCCTGTCTGCGCCAGCGGAGGTCGAGCCGGAGACTGAGAATCCGATTCAACCGATCGTACGTCGGGGCGATCGCCGCGAACATCGCCCGGACGTAGGCGCGCTTCGCCGCCCCTCCGGAAACAGGTAACTTCTGATCCGAGGCTAACATAGGCGCTCAATGTACCGCCCGCTCGGACCGCTCCGCAAGCGCGGGGAGCCGCAGTGCGTAGGCCCGAGCTGGCCGCGCGGACCGATCAGGAGATCGTCGCCCTTGCGCGAGGCGGCGAGGAAGTGGCGTATCGGGAGCTCGTCCGCCGCTACGAGCGCCCGCTCTTCTCGCTGCTCTATCGGATGGTGCGCGACCGCGAGCTCGCCGAGGATCTGGCCCAGGAGACCTTCGTCAAGGCGCTGAACGCGATCGACTCGTACCGGCCGGAGTACAAATTCTCGTCCTGGATCTTCAAGATCGCGAACAACGCCGCGATCGATCATCTCCGCCGGCGGGAGCTGGATACGCTCTCGCTCGAGGGATCTCCGCACGCGGAGACACCCGAGGCGATCGAGGCGACGGCGCTCCAGATCGGCGACCGCCAGGCGTCCCCGCTCGACGAAGTGGAAGCGCGCGAGTTGGGCGGCGAGATCGAGGCGGCGATCGCGAGGCTGCGCTCGGAGTATCGCTCCTGCATTCTGCTCCGCCACGTCGAGGGTCGTGCGTACGAGGAGATCGCTGAGATCCTGGGCCTTCCGCTCGGCACCGTCAAGACCTACATCCACCGCGCACGCAACGAGTTGCGGCGTGAGCTGGCGCACCTCCGGCCATGAAACCTTCCCATCACCGCCATCGTAAAGGGGCTCACTTATGACCGGTTCGTCCGACTCGCCTCTGCCTTCCGACGAGCTCGATCGCTGGCTCGACGAGCGGCTCGCGGCGCTGCCGTTGTTGGCGCCGCGCGCCGATTTCAGCGACCGGGTGATGGCCTCGGTCCGGGTGCCCGACCCCTTCGCCATCCGCTCGATCCGCTCCGCGCGTCGCCGTCTGTTCGCCACCCCCAAGTCGGTGGCCATCGCCGCGTCGCTTGCCCTGCTCGTGGTCGGCTCCATGGCGGCCAGCGTGGCGTGGACGCTCGCCAACCGCGACACTATGCTCACGTTCGGCGGCTGGCTGGCCACCGAGGCCGTACAATGGGCATGGGTCGGGCTGCGCGGGACGGCGCTCACCCTGATGGAGCAGCCGTGGTTCGCCGGATTCCGCGGGCTGCTCGACGCCCCTGGCCGCCTTGCCCTCGCCTCGGCCTTTGGCACGCTGGTGTACGTGACGGGAGTGCTGGCCCTCCGCCGGCTCCTCACGGTGCCGGCGCCGCCGCAGCGGGTGGCCCATGCGAACTGGTAACCGCTCCGCCGCCATCGCGCTCGCACTCGCCGCCGTCATTGCCCCGCCGGTTCACGCCGCGGGTGGCGGGGGAATGGCCGACGAGATCGTCGAAGCGGTCCGCGGCTACATCCAGCAGATCGGGCAGGAACCGAAGCCACGTCCGCAGGCCATCCAGGCCGCGGATCCCGCCGGCCCCTCCGTCGATCTCTCCGACCTGAGCCAGCCAGAGCGCGTCGAGCGTGCGGTCCGGCGTGCGGCCCCCCGGCCCGGGCCCGATACCCGGGTCACGGTTCCGAACGGCCAGGCCCGCCTCGGCGACTTCACCATCGGCTCCGACCAGACGATCACCGGCCACCTTCTGGTGCTCCAGGGCGACGCCAACGTGCACGGACGGCTGCTCGGCAACCTGGTCACGCTGAATGGCGACGTCGTCGTGCATCCGGGCGGCGTGGTGCAGGGTGACATCCTCGCGCTCAACGGCGAGGTCTCGTCGCGCGGCGGCGAGATCGGCGGCGAGGCCAGCGAGCTCACCGCCCCCCCGCCCCCACCCGCTGGCGCAGCCTGGGACACCCCGCTTTCGCCCGTGGTACGCGTGGGGCTCGGTCTGGCAGGGGTGTTCGGCGTATTCGTCACCGCGCTCGCGCTCGGGTTCGGGCTCGTGCTCTTCGCACGGCCCAACCTCGAGATCGTTTCCGACACGGTCACGCATTCGTTCGGCCGGGCGTTCGTCACGGGGCTCATCGGCCAGATTCTCGTCCTGCCCACGTTCGGCATGCTGGTGGTGGGCCTGATCCTCAGCGTCGCCGGCATCCTGCTCCTGCCGTTCGCCGTCACGGTCTACGCGCTGCTGGTGCTGCTCGGCGTGGTGGGCGGCTACCTCGCCGTCGCGCACGCCATTGGAGAAACGTGGACCCGCCGGCGCCTCGCGAGGGGCGCGATGCTCGGCTCGCCCAACAGCTACCGCTACCTCGGCGTCGGGCTCGCCGGACTGTTCGCGCTGTGGTTCGCCTGGGCGCTCTTCGGGTGGGTGCCGGTGGCGGGACAGTTGGTCCGCGGAGCGGCGGTCCTCGTCACGTGGCTGCTCGCCACGGCCGGATTCGGCGCGGCGCTCCTCAGCCGGGCGGGACTCCGCGAAGGCTTCGCCGGACGGCTCATCCCGCCGGAGGCGCTCACGGACGAGTACCTCTGGGCCACTCCGCAGGTCGGCGTTCCGGCTGTGCGCCGGCCCGGCGGTCGTTCGCCCGAGCCGCGGCAGTAGAGCTGGTGCCGGTGCGAGTGCGAGTGCGAGTGCGAGTATGGGCGACCGGCGTTGCCGCGGCGGGCGCGCTGCTCGGCTGGACGGGCGCGGCGTCGGCGCAGAGCTGGCGCCCGTATTCCACGTTCCGGCAGCTCCACGGTGAAACCAAGCTCGATGCCCAGCTCGAGTTCGCCGCGGGGCTGCTCAAGGTGGTGCCTGGCCGGGACGGCGAGCTCTACCGGATGCACCTCTCCTACGATGCCGACCGCTTCGTCCCGCTGAGCCACTATGCGGCGCCCGCTGCCACGGTGCGGCTCGGCGTGGAGTCGGCCGGACGCGCGGGGCTCCGCGTGGTTTCCAAGAATCAGCTCCGGCAGAAGGCCGTCGTGGAGCTCTCACCCAGGGCCGATCTCGCGCTCGACCTCAACCTCGGCGCCGGCGAGGCCGACCTGGACCTCGGCGGGCTCCGCATCGCGAGCGTGCGCCTCGAGACCGGCGCGAGCCGGGCCAGCGTCCGCTTCTCCGCCCCCAACCGGACCCGCTGCCACTCCGCCATCTTCGCCGCAGGCGCGGCGGACCTCGCGATCTACCGATTGGGCAACAGCCGCTGCGAGAAGGTGAAGGTCGAGGGCGGCGTCGGGAAGCTCACGCTTGATTTCGGCGGCGTGTGGACCGCGACCCAGACGGTCGAGCTCACGCTGTCGATGGGCGAACTTCGCCTCCGGCTCCCGAAGCGGGCCCCCGTGCGGATCACGATGGACAAGTTCCTGTCCAGCTTCGATTCGGAGGGGCTGGTCCAGCGCGGCGGCTCGTGGATCACGCGTGACTTCGACCCCGCCGAGCCGCACCTCGACATCGCGCTCAAGTGCAGCGTCGGTGCGGTCCGGGTCGAGTGGGTAAATTGATGGCATGTCGCCGCTCGAAACGCTGGGGTGGACGCTCGGCACCTCCTTCGCCTCAGGGCTGAACCTCTACGCCACTGTCGCCGCCGCGGGGCTGCTCCAGCATTTCGGCGTCTTCCAGCTTCCCCCTGCCCTCCAGGTTCTCGCGCAGCCGATCGTCTGGGGAATCGCCCTGGGGCTCTTCGTGGTCGAGTTCGTCGCCGACAAGATCCCGGTCGTGGACAGCGCGTGGGACACCATCCACACGTTCATCCGGCCGCCCGCGGCCGCCCTCCTCGCATACGGCGCGTTCGGCGACGTGCCCGAGGGCTGGAAGCTGAGCGCGGCGCTCCTCGCGGGTGGTGTCGCGCTCACCTCGCACGGCGCGAAGGCGACTACCCGCGCGGCGGCCAACACGAGCCCGGAGCCGTTCAGCAACTGGATCCTGAGCGCGGTCGAGGACATGCTGGCCATCGGGCTGGCGTGGCTCGCCGCAGAGCATCCGGTGCTCACCGGCGCCATCGTCGTGGTGCTCGTGATCCTCTGCGTGCTTCTAATGTGGAAGCTGGTCGGATTCTTCAAGCGCGTAGTGGGGAGAATACGCGGCGAACCGCTGGCGGAGGCGGGCGGTACCGGAACGAGCTCGGGTTAGAGCCGCGGCGCTCCGCTGCAGTTGTCGCGTCGATTCGGGTTCATTCGCGGCTGACGTTCCCTGGGGGCCGTACCAGGCGCGCCGAAGCTCCAACCGCTGCACCGAGCCGCTCCGCGGCCGACCCGTCCCGCACCGCGATCTCGATCACTCCGCCGGAACCCACGAACGCCACCAGCTCACCCGGCGCGATGTCGCTGAACGTGCGCCGGAGCGGCAGACGCGAGCCGCCGATTTCCACGAAGCCGCCGGCATCAGGCGCGAGGTTCGTCACCAGCGTGCCGTAGCGGTCCACGTAGACCACCTCGCCAACCAGGCTGTCCCCCTCACTGCGCGGCAGGGCGGGCGGAAGCCGCACCGGAACCCTGAGAGGGGGTGAGCCCAGCGTGGTCATGGGCGTGCCGCCGGCCAGCGCAGCGGCGGCGGGCGCGAATACGTCGCGTCCGTGAAACGTGGCCGACGCCGAGGGAGGAATCGGCAGCTCGACGACGTCGTGCGCGCCGGTGAGCGCCGAAGTCAACAGTCCGTTGTCGGGCCCGACAAAATGATGTCCGGCAGACCGGATCGCGAGCGCCGCGCGCGCGCCGCCAACGCCGGGATCGACAACGGCCAGGTGCACGGTCCCGGCCGGGAATTTCGGCCACGTGCGGCCAAGCACGTACGCGGCGGCCCGCACGTCGCCCGGCGCGATGTCGTGGGTGATGTCGGCGAGGACCGCGCCGGGCGCCCGCGTAAGGAGCACACCGCGCAGCTCGCCGACGTAGGCGTCACGGGTGCCGAAGTCGGTCAGCAGCGTGATGATTGGCATCGGACTTGTTCGCCGGATTTTTCACGCAGAGGCGCGGAGACGCAGAGAACTGCTGAATTGTTGTGGCCTCACGCCAAGCATTCGGATCTCCTGACATGAGACCACAACGAATACTCTGCGATATCTCTGCGCCTCTGCGTCTCTGCGGTGAAAAACGCCGGCTGGATCGTGAGGAGCCGACTAGCCCCGGAGAATCGGCAGCTCGACCACCCGACCGCCGGCCTCCTTGACGAGCGCGTCCGCGATCGCGCGGAGGGTGAGGGCGGCGGGGCTCTCGGGCTCGGCCACGAGGACCGGCCGACCCTCGTCGGCATGCAGGGCCAGACGAGGCTGGAGCGGCACTTCGCCGAGGAGGGGCGCGCCGATCTCCTCCGCCAGCCGGCGCCCGCCGCCCGACCCGAAGAACTCGACGCGGCGGCCGGTCTCCGGATCGGTATAGCCGCTCATGTTCTCGACCACGCCCAGCACCGGGACCCCCACGCGCTCGAACATCCGGGCGCCTCTGAGGGCGTCGCCCACGGCCACCTCCTGCGGTGTCGTCACGATCAGCGCGCCGGAGACGTGGGTGGACTGCACCAGTGAGAGCTGCGCGTCGCCCGTGCCCGGCGGAAGATCCACCAGGAAATAATCCAGGCGGCCCCAGTCCACGTCGCGCAGGAACTGCTGCACGACCTTCATGATGATCGGACCGCGCCAGATGGCGGGGGCGTCACGCTCAACCAGGAACCCCAGCGACATCAGCTTGACCCCGTGGGCGGCGAGCGGTTGAATCCGCCCGCCGAACACCGGCGGCTTGTCGAACACGCCGAACATGCGCGGGATGTTGGGCCCGTAGATGTCGGCGTCCATGATTCCGACTGCGTGCCCCGCCTCTGCCAGCGCCACCGCGAGGTTCGCGGCCACGGTGGACTTGCCCACACCACCCTTGCCCGAGGAGACCGCGATGATCCGGCCGAGGTTCGGCTGCTCCGGCGGCGGGGGCGGGGCAATATTGGCCGGCACCGCGCCGGGTGGCGCGTGGGTAGCGCGAGCGGGGCCGGCCGGATCGGCCACCGAGATCTTCACGTCCTCGCGCCGAACGCCTTCCACCCCGCTCACCGCGTTCCGGGCCTCGCGTACCAGTGTCGCTGGGTCCTCGCGCGAGAGCAGGAACGTGAATGACACCGCGCCCTCGGGCGTGACCACAAGGTCCCGCACCATGCCGGCGGAGAGCAGGTCGGCGTCGAGACGGGGGTTCTGGATGCGGGAAAGCGCGGCGATGACCCGCGCCTGGAGGGACTCGGTCACGGGAGGCTCAGACGGCGTCGACGGTCTTCACTTCCGGTACCAGCTCGCGGAGCCGGAGCTCGATCCCCTGCTTCAGGGTGACAGTCGACGCGCTGCACCCATGGCAGGTGCCGCCCAGGCGGAGCAGCAGCCGGCCCTCCCCCTCGTCGAAATCCACCACCTCCACATTGCCGCGGTGGGAGGCGATGTAGGGACGAAGCAGATCGAGGGTGCGCTCGATGCGGTCGATGATCTCCATGATCTGAGGCTAATTCCTAGCGCCGTTGTCGGCAATATGCCGCCCCGGAGGTCATGGGCGTCCATTTCCCGCCAGGTACGTCCGGGCAGCGCTGAGCACCGTCGCCTGGACCTCCCCCAGCGAGCCGACCACGGCCAGGCCGGCGGCCTTGGTGTGCCCGCCCCCGCCGAACTGCCGCGCAAACGCGGCGACATCCACGCTCCCGACCGAGCGCAGCGACACCTTTACCCGCCCCGCCGACACCTCACGGAACAGCAGGGCCATGCGCACGCCATCCACCGACCTGGGGTACTCGACCACTCCATCCAGATCATCCGAGGTGAGGCCGAACCGTTCCACCGCACCGGGCGGCACCGTCACCCAGGCGAGACCGACTTCGGGCTCGACCACCAGCGTCTGGAGCGCTTCGGCGAGAAGTCTGGGCCGGCCTTCGGGCGCCCGCGCGTAGACATCGAGATAGATGCCCTCGGGGTCGAGCCCGGTCTCGAGCAGCTCCGCGGCGATGCGCAGCGTGCGTGGATGCGTGTTGCTGAAGCGGAAGCCGCCGGTGTCGGTGAGCAGGGCGACGTACAGGCCGCGGGCCGCCGGCTGTTCGAGCCGCCAGCCGTTGGCCTTCGCCACCTCGAACACCAGCTCGCCGGTGGCCGAGGCGGTGGGGTCCAGGTACCGCGGACCCGGCGGGAGGATCCCCGGGCTTACGTGATGGTCGATACAGGCGACCGGCACCCCGCGTTCCCGCACCGGCTCCGCGAGCATGCCGAGCCGGCCGAGCTCGGAGATGTCGAGCACGACGATGACATCGGCTCGGCGGATCTCCTTCACTGCCTCGCCGGTGCGGTCCACGCCGGGAAGCTCCTCGAAGAGGAACCGGAAGCGGGCGGGAGTCGGCGTGGGGTTGGTGACGCTCACCTCGAGGCCGCGGGCGCGGAGGAGATGCGCCAGCGCGGCTTCGCTGCCGAGGCCGTCGCCATCCGGGTTGACGTGGGTGGTGAGGCAGACGCGCTGGCCGCATTGGAAGACGGCGGCGAGCGCCTCGGCGGCGGCCAGCTCCTCGGCAGTCAGCGTCGGCATGGGGGAATAGTAAGCTCACCCTGGGTCTCACCGCTTTGCCAGCTTCGAGTGCGTCCTGCCGTACGCGAAATAGATCACCAGCCCGATCGCGAGCCAGATGAGCAGCCGCTCCCAGGTTCGCCACGGAAGGAAATACATCAGGTAGAACGAGGTCAGCGCTCCGAGCGGCGCGACGACCCAGACGGCCGGCGTCTTGAACGGCCGCGGCAGGTTGGGCTCACGGATGCGCAGCGCGATGATGCCGATGGAAACGATGACGAATGCCAGCAGCGTGCCGATGGACACCAGCGAGCCCGCCTCGCGGACCGTCAGCAGCGCGGCGGGTATGACCACCGCAATCCCGGTGAGGATCTGGGTGAGCCAGGGCGTGCGGAAGCGGGGGTGGATCTTGTTCACGAACGGCGGAAGCAGCCCGTCGTTCGACATCGAGTAGAAGACGCGGGCCTGGCCGAGGAGCATCACCAGGATCACCGAGCTCAGGCCCGCGATCGCGCCGACCTTGATCAGCGTCGCGAACCAGCCGAGCCCAGCGCGATCCGCGACGAGCGCGATCGGATCGGGCACGTCGAGTTCCCGGTAGGGCACCACGCCCGCCGCGATGCCCGACACGACGATGTAGAGGATCGTGCACACGATCAGCGACCCGATGATGCCGATCGGCATGTCGCGCTGGGGGTTCTTCGCTTCCTGGGCCGCGGTACTCACGGCGTCGAAGCCGATATAAGCGAAGAACACGACGCCGGCGCCCGCCACGACGCCGGTCCAGCCGAAGTGCTCCCGGACGCCGGTGTTTGGCGGGATGAATGGCACCCAGTTCTCCGGGACGATGTGCGGCGCCGCCAGACCGATGAACAGCAGCACCACCGTCACCTTGATCACCACGATCACGTTATTGACGTTGGCCGATTCGCGGATGCCGACGACCAGCAGCGCCGTCACCAGCGCGACGATGAGCACGGCCGGCAGGTTGAACAGCGCCGTGACTGTGGACCCGTCGGCGAGCGTCACCACGCTCCCCCGCGCGGCGGTCAGCTGGGGCGGGATGACGATGCCGAAGTCCCTGAGAAACGACACGACGTATCCCGACCAGCCGATGGCGACGGTCACCGCGCCCAGCGCGTACTCGAGGATCAGATCCCAGCCGATGATCCAGGCGAAGAACTCGCCGAGCGTGGCGTAGCCGTAGGTGTACGCGCTGCCGGCGATCGGCACGACGGAGGCGAACTCGGCGTAACAAAGCGCGGCGAAGATCGACGCCAGTCCGGCCAGCACGAACGACAGCACCACCGCCGGGCCGGCGTTCTGCGCGGCCACCGTGCCGGTCAGCACGAAGATGCCGGTGCCGATGATGGCGCCGATGCCCAGCATCACCAGATTGAACGCGCCCAGCGAGCGCTTGAGGCCACCCTCGCTCGTGGCTTCGGCCTGGAGATCGGTGACGCTCTTCCGCCGGAAGAGATCCATGGGGATCCTCTGGTTGGGGTGAGCAGTGAGCAGTGAGCAGTGAGCAGTAAACGGTGAGCAGTAAACGGTGAGCGGTAAGCGGTGAGCGGGGGCGTACGGGATCTGCCCGGGCACCGGAATCCCCAGCTTACTGCTTACTGCTCACTGCTTACTGTAGTTCGGTGCTTCGCGCGTAATCGTGACGTCGTGCGGGTGTGACTCGCGCAGGCCCGCCGCGGTTACGCGGATCATCTCGACGTCGCACTGGAGCGCCGCGAGGTTGGCGACGCCGCAGTACCCCATCCCGCTCCGGAGCCCGCCCACCATCTGGAAGAGCACGTCGGCCACCGGGCCCTTGTAGGGGACGCGGCCCTCGATGCCCTCGGGCACCATCTTGGTGGGCGTCATCTCGCCTTCCTGGAAGTACCGGTCGGCGCTGCCGTCCTGCATGGCCGACAGGCTGCCCATGCCGCGGATCATCTTGAAGCGCCGGCCCTCGGCCAGCACCGCCTCGCCGGGGCTCTCCTCGGTGCCAGCGAGCATCGATCCCATCATCGCGGCGGACGCCCCGGCGGCGATCGCCTTGACGACGTCGCCGGAGTACTTGATGCCGCCGTCGGCGATGATCGGCACGTCGCCCGCGCCGCGCCCGGCGTCCTGGATGGCGGTGACCTGCGGAACACCCACGCCGGTGACCACGCGGGTGGTGCAGATGCTGCCCGGACCGATGCCCACCTTGACGGCGTCGGCCCCGCGCCGGACCAGCTCGCGCGCTCCCGCCTCGGTGGCGACGTTGCCCGCGATGACTTCGACGTCGGGGAAGCTCTCCTTGATGGCGTCGAGCGCCTGGAGCACGGCTTCGCTGTGCCCGTGTGCCGAGTCCACGCAGAGCACATCCACGCCGGCGCCGACCAGGGCGCGCGCGCGGGTGACGGCATCGGGCGCGCCACCCACGGCGGCAGCGACCCGGAGACGGCCGTGCTGGTCCTTGTTGGCGTCAGGATGCTCGCGGCGCTTGAAGATGTCCTTGACCGTGATCAGGCCCTTGAGCACGCCCCTGGCGTCCACCACCGGCAGCTTCTCGATACGGTGGCGCGCGAGGATCCGCTCGGCCTCGTCGAGATCGGTGCCGACCGGCGCGGTCACGAGCTTTTCCTTCGTCATCGCGTCGCGAATCGGCTGGTCGAGATTCCGCTCGAACTGGAGATCGCGGTTGGTGATGATCCCGATGAGGCGGCCCTCGCCGTCCACGATGGGGACACCCGAGATCTTGAACCGCCGCATCAGCGCGTAGGCCTCGCGCACCGGACGCTCGGGCCCCAGCGTGATCGGGTTGAGGATCATCCCGCTCTCGCTGCGCTTCACCCGATCGACTTCGGCCGCCTGGCGGTCGATCGTCATGTTCTTGTGGATCACCCCGATGCCTCCGGCGCGCGCCATGGCGATGGCCATTTCGGCTTCGGTGACGGTGTCCATGGCGGCGGAGATGAGCGGGATGTTGAGCGGGATGGAGCGGGTGAGCCGGCTCAGGGTGGAAACCTCGCGCGGATGCACGGTCGAATGCCGCGGCACGAGGAGTACGTCGTCGAAGGTGAGCCCGACGGCCTGGCGGATTCGGCTCATGCTGGAACGTGTGACGGATGCGCGACGGCCCGCAGGTGCCCCGGCGGGGCGCCTGGCGGGCCGAGTGTCGTGGGTGCCATCTCGGAAGTTACGGGCCGGTCTGGGCGAAATCAAGGCGGCGGGCGCCGCCAGGTGTAGCCGAGTCCCAGCCCGATCAACAATTGCACCGGCTCGCTCACGTCCGCGGCCGGAATGTACCCCAGGCCCGCCGAGGTCATGACGGTGAACCCCCCGCGCGATACGAATTGCCAGCCGGCCTGAAGCCCCGGTCCATACAACCGGCGCTCGATTCCCGACTGGATCGCGATCTGCGAGATTGACAGCTCGAGGAAGCCCCGGTGCTTGTCTCCCCGGGTGAACCCGCGCAGCCCCGACGCCACCGTGACGCCTGACGGATTCTCATCCACATTGGGCGTGTAGCCCAGTCCGGCGAACAGGGATATCCGGTCGCCGGCGAAGTACCGCTCGCCCTGAGCGCCGAACCATCCCAACGAGTTCCCGACCCCCGTGAGCACGGTCACGCCCCGCGGCCCCGGTGCATCCGACTGGGCGGCGAGCACCGGCGCCCACAGCACGAACCACACGCCCATCGCGGCGTACCTCATGATTCCCTCGCCCGCTGGAGACGAGAGGAAGCTGCCCCGCTCCGGTCAAGGTGCCGTCAAGACGTCGGCGCCGTCGTCCCCTCGGCAGCCCAGCGCTCGATTTTCCGCCGGAGCAGCGACAGCGGCACGCTCCCGTCCTCCAGCACGCGGTCGTGGAAGGCGCGGATGTCGAAGCGATCACCCATCCGCTTCTCCGCTTCCTTGCGGAGCCGCTCGATCTCGAGCCGACCCACCATGTAGGCCGTGGCCTGGCCGGGGAGGATGATGTAGCGATCCACCTCCGACTCGATGAACGCCTTCGACTCCGCCGTGTGCGCGACCATGTAATCGATCGCCTGCTGCCGGCTCCAGCCGAGCGCGTGAATGCCCGCGTCCACGACGAGGCGTGAGGCCCGCAGCGCGTCGCTGGAGAGACGGCCCAGTTGGTCGAGGTCGGACGAATACAAGCCCAGCTCGTTGGCGACCTGCTCGGCGTACAGCGCCCATCCCTCGCCGAAGCCGCTGTTGAACAGGTACCGGGTCAGCGGATGCGCGCCCGGCCGCTCGGCCGCGAGCGCGACCTGGAAATGGTGGCCCGGGATCCCCTCGTGGAACGCCGTGGCCTCGGCCGAGGCGCGGGGCGTGGTGCGGGGGCTTCCCGCGTTGATGCGATAGCGGCCCGGGCGCGTGCCGTCCTCCGACGCCTGGCTGTATGACGCGGGGCAGCCGGACTTCTCCTCGAACGGCTGGCAGGGATCCACGATCATGTCGGCCTTGGGCATCCGGTTGAAGACCTTCGGCGCGGCGGCCTTGGCGCGCGCAGTGGCTTCCTCGGCCACACGGATGATCTCCTCCCGCGAGCGGAAGGTGTATTTCGGATCGGTGCGGAGCCGCTCCAGCAGCGGCTTCACGTCCGACGTGCCGAAGCTCCGCTCGCCGATGGCACGCATCTCGGACTCGATGCGCACCATCTCCCGGAGGCCGAGCTCGTGCACCGCCTTCGGGGCCAGATCGAGAGTGGTGAAGTTCCGGATAGCGGCGCGATAGCACTCCCCGCCGTTCGGCAGCGCGGCGACCGCGGGGTCGGTACGTGCCTTCGTACGATACTCGTCGGCCAGGTATGCGCGGTAGCGCCGAAGCGCCGGATTGATCTCGTCGCGCACGATGGCCGTGAGCGCCTCCCGGAACGCCGGCGTGGAGTCGCGGCGAATCATGAGCGCGAACGGCGATGCCTCGGGCTCGGCGGCGAGGAGCGCGTCCACCTGCTCGAGCACCGCCTCGACATTCCCGCGCGGCGCGGTATAGCCCAGCCGCACACCTTCCCGCAGGTTGGCCACGCTTTGGTCCACGAACCCCGGGATCCCGCGCCAGCGGTCGAGCGCCTGGGCCCGACCGGCGGAGTCGCCAAGCGGCTGGAGGCTGCCCAGCCGGGGATACCCGACCTGCCACCCGAAGAGCTGGCTCACGCCCCATAGCTGCGGACGGCACACACGGGTGCGCTTGGCCGACTCGAGCGACTCGCGAAGGATGGCGTAGGTTACGGCCTGCGGCGTGCCGTCGAGCGCGGCCTGGTCGAGTGCGGCCGCCCGCGCGAGCCATGCGTCCTGCCGTGTCTCCCAGCGCGCGAGCGCCTCCGGCGAAGCGTCCGAGATGCCGTCATGGCGGGCGTCGGTCAGGCCCCAGAAGGTCGCGATCTCGGGCATTCGCTCGATCAGCCCGGCGAAGTACTCGTCCGCCAACGCGGTGACGGCGGCGGCGGGATCCTTCGTAGTTGTACGGGCTTGGGCGTCGGGGCGACTACAGGCGGCGGTCAGGGCGGCGACGGTCGGCGCGAGGACGTAAAGCGCGCGCCGGATGAGGGGGACGGACATGCGTATCCGGGGTTCGAGTGGGAGCTATCGGGCCGGGCTCACTACGGGCCGGCGCTCGGCAGGTTTCTTGTCAGGAACCGAAGCCGCGAATTTGCGCGAATGAGCGCGAATGGACTCTCATTCGCGTGCATTGGCGTTCCTTCGCGGCTGCAGTTGTCAGGCCGTCTTGCGCCAGAGCCAGTAAACCGGCACACCAAGCAGCACCAGCAGCAGCCCGAGTCCGGAGTAGAGCCGCTGCTGCGGGTCCACCAGCAGCACCACGAGGATGGACGCGGTCGCGACGATGTAGAGCGCCGGGAGCACGGGGTAGCCGAACGCCTTCACCGGCCGGGGCGCGTCGGGCCGGGTGCGGCGGAGGCGGAACAGCGCGACCGCGGTGAGCGCATAGAAAAGGAGGGCCGCGAACACCACGTAGTTGAGCAGCTCGCCGTAGGTGCCGCTCACACAGAGCACCATCGTCCAGACTGCCTGGGTGACCAGCGCGAAAACGGGCGTGCGGAACTCCGGGTGCAGCGTGCCGGCCCGCCGGAAGAACAGCGCGTCGCGCGCCATGGCGTAATAGACCCGCGCGCCGGCGAGGATCAGGCCGTTGTTGCAGCCGAAGGTGGACACGAGGATCGCGATCGCCATCAGCGTCGCACCCACCGGGCCGACCATGGACTCCATCGCCGCGGTGCCGACCCGGTCCTGCGTGGCGTGCTGGATGCCGCGCGCGATCACGTCCGCGCCGCCCTCTACGCCCTGAAACGGCAGCACGTGGAGGTAGGCGACGTTCGTGATCACGTAGACCAGGCCGACAAACCCGGTCCCGACGGCCAACGCGAGCGGAAGGTTCCGCTTCGGATCGCGCACCTCGGCCGCCGCGAAGGTGACGTTGTTCCAGGCATCGCTCGAAAAGAGCGACCCCACCATCGCGGCGCCGATCACCGGCAGCACGGCCAGCCCCCAGTCCCCCGTGCCCCAGAACGCGCCGAAGTTGGCAGCGGCGATCTCGGGCCGGCGGAACACGGTGAGGCCGAGCAGGACGAGGGCCGCCAGCGCGCCCACCTTGGCGACGGTGAAGCTGGTCTGGATGGCGGCGCCGAGCCGGACGCCGCGGATGTTCACCGCGGTGAGCACCGCCACCATCACCACCGCAACAACGCGCTGGGGGGACAGGCCGAGCTGGATTCGGCCGCCCGGCATCGCGAACGAGCCGAGGTCGAGGAAGACGTCGGGTGTGATCGAGGGAACCACCACCCCGAGGAAACGGCCGAAGGCCACGGCCACCGCGGCGATGGTCCCGCTCTGGATGACGGTGAAGAGCGTCCAGCCGTAGAGGAAGCCCATGGAGGGCGACAGGCCCTCGCGCAGGAACACGTACTGCCCGCCCACGTTGGGCATCATCGCCGCGAGCTCGGCGTAGGTGAGCGCGCCCACGAGCGTGATGACCGCGGTGGCGGCCCACACGAGCAGGAGCCCCGCCGGGCCGAGCGCATCCACCTGGCGGCTGATGTCGGCGGCGACGATGAAGATGCCGGAGCCGATCATCGAGCCGACCACCAGCGAGATGGCGGCCAGTGGTCCGATGCCGCGGACGAACTGCGACTCATCGGAGGCGGTGGGGGCAGTCGGAGGCACCGACCGGGCGGGCGCGGCCATAGTCAGTCTCGCTTGATGAGTGTCGAGTGTCGAGTGACCCTACGAGATCAGCTCGCCGTATCGGCCCTCGGCGCGCGTGGCGGCGGTGGCGGCGGCGCCGCAGCCTTCACCGCTTCCTCCACCACCGCCTGGCCCGCCGCGGCGAGGCCGCGCATGACCTTGGCGGCGCTGTCCACCACGCCCATGGTGCCGCTGATCGCCTGGATCGGAAGCTTGCCTGCGCGCATCGTATCTTCGACGGCCTCGGTGAGCTGCGCGAGCAGACCGGAGGGCCGCGCGCGAGCCGCGTACCTGCTCGAGAGAAACTCGACGTAGTCCAACGCCTGATAGGCCCGCTCGTCATCGAGCCGGTCCAGGGCGCGAAGAATGCGTTGCCTGAGGAGGTCGTTCATTTGGGGGCTATCCGCTATCCGCTATCGGCTATCCGCTATCCGCAGGGCGTTGATGGCATCGCGCGCAGTAACTCGTTGGAAGGTACAGCGGATAGCGGTTAGCGGATAGCGGATAGCGGATAGCGGTTAGCGGTTAGCGGATAGCGGTTAGCGGATAGCGGATAGCCTACTTCCCCGGCAGGCCACTCACCACCGAGCTCAGCTCGACCACTGGGGTGGTCAGGTACTTCGTGCGCGGCGCCCTGATCCTGACGTGGACCACCAGCTCCTGGAGCCCCGAAAGAGCGCGGAACTGCTCCGCCTGGTTGCGGGGCAGGATCACATAGACGAAGCCCGGCTCCGGCAGTGGCCCCCGCGTGAGCAGAAAGGGCTGTCCGGCGGGGAGTTCGCTCCGGAGCTCGTCCGCCTCCTGAACGGCAATGAACTGGAGCCGCCACTCGACCAGCTGGCCGACGTACCGCGCGGGCTCGGCCCGGAGCTCCGCCGCCGAGACACCCACCATCGCGCCGTCGGCGGGCGGGCCGACGTCCGCTGCGCGCACCCAGCCCTCGAGCTGCACGCGCACCCACTCGCCCGCGCGCGCCAGCACGCGGCCATCGACCCCCGGCTGGAGGGTGCCGAGCCCGGCGGCATCGGGAGCGGCGTGGAGCGCGGTCGATCGGGTGACCTGAATGCGGGACTCCTCCGGAGGGCGGGAGGGGGCGGGAGACGGCGGGAGAGGGCGGGACGTGTCCGGCGGAGTGGAGTCGCGCCTGGCCGTCGCAGCAGCCGCACTTTCCGGTCCTCTCCCGCCCTCTGCCGCCCTCTCCCGCCGCGCCGCAGGCGCCACCGCCGTCTCCACCGCCCGCTCCACGGCCGATCGTGGAACCCAACCCTTGCGGCGCACCCGCACCCAGTTGCCGCGGGCGCCGGTGCGCTCGAGCAGCGCGCCATAGCGGAGCCGCGCGAGCACACGGCCGTTCGGCTCCGCGCGCAGGTTCTCCCCTCCCCGCGCCGCTACGCCGATCTGGAACCCCTCGCGCCGGTCGCGTCCCACGGACGGCTCGTAGATCCAGCCCTCGAGCGTCACCTCGGTCCAGCCGGCGCGCGTGCGGCCGGCCGACACCTCCGCGCCGCTCCGCATCGTGCCGAGCACGGTGCCGGCGGCGGCGCGCGCGAACGGCGCGTCACGGGTCGCGCGGGCGTCGTCCTGCGCCTCGAGCACGCGCGCGAACGGTGTCGCGAGCGCGAGCGAACACACGAGCGCACAGGCTGGTAGCCGGCGGAGGGCAGGACTAGATTGGGGCGCTTGAGTCACCGTCGCGGATTCTAATAGCGGGCCACGCGGAGAGCCATGTCGAAAGGGAGTACTCGCGACCGTCAGGTGGTGCTGGTCGTGCTTGACGGTTGGGGGTACCGCCCGGAGCGAGAGGGCAACGCGATCGAGCTCGCCCGCACCCCGGTGTGGCACGGGCTGTGGGGCTCCGCGCCCCGCACGCTGCTCCAGGCCAGCGGCCTCGTCGTGGGCCTCCCCGAAGGCCAGATGGGCAACAGCGAGGTCGGCCATCTGAACCTCGGCGCCGGGCGGGTGGTGCCGCAGGATCTCGTGCGCATCTCGCAGAGCATCCAGTCCGGCGCGTTTTACCGGCTCGAGCCGCTGGTGGAGCTCGGCGCGTACCTGCGGCAGACCGGCGGTACGCTGCACCTGGTCGGCCTCCTCGGCCCCGGTGGCGTGCACGCCCTCGACCGGCATCTGCTCGCCTGCATCGAGCTCGGTGTCCGGCAGAAGGTCCCCCACATCGCCATCCACGGCTTCCTCGACGGCCGGGACGCATCACCCACGCTCGGCGCGGAGGTCGTGCGCACGCTGCTGCTCGACATGCGGCGCGTCGGGGGCAGCCGGGTGGACGTGGCCACGCTCTGCGGGCGCTATTTCGCGATGGATCGCGACCGCCGGTGGGAACGGACCAAGGTGGCCTACGACGCCATCGTGCACGGGGTCGGCGCGGCGATCACGCATCCGGTGCTCGCGGTGCAGGCGGCCTACCAGCGCGGCGAGACCGATGAATTCGTGAAGCCGCTCATCCACTACCGCGACGGGCGGCCGGTGGCAGAGTTCCGCGAAGGCGACGGCATCATCTTCTTCAACTACCGCAGTGACCGGATGCGCCAGATCGTCGCCGCGCTGGCGCTGGACGAGTTCGAGGGGTTCGACATCGCGGACCGGCCCGCCGTGCGGGCGGTGACCATGACGCAGTACGACCAGACGTTTCCGATTCCACCCGCGTTTCCTCCATTCACCCTCGCGCGGATCCTCGCCGAGACGCTCGCCGAACGCGGGCTGACGCAGTTCCGTACCGCGGAAACCGAGAAGTACCCGCACGTGACGTACTTCTTCAACGGCGGCTACGAGCCACCATACCGCGGCGAGGAGCGCTGCCTGATCCCGTCGCAGAAGGTGGCGACCTACGATCTGGCGCCGGAGATGAGCGCGGCGGGCGTCACCGACACGCTCTGCCGCACCGTGGAGGCGCGCCGGCACGACTTCGTGCTCTGCAACTACGCCAACGCGGACATGGTCGGCCACACCGGCGTCATGGACGCGGTCATCCGGGCCGTCGAGACCGTGGACCACTCTCTCCAGCGACTGCTCGCGAGTGCGGAGAAAGCCGGCGCGAGCGTCCTCATCACCGCCGACCATGGCAACTGCGAGACGATGATCGATCCCACGACCGGCGGCGTGCACACCGCCCACACCACCAATCCCGTCCCGCTCGTGACCGTGCGGGCCGATTGTGCCGGTCTCCGGCAGGGCGGCGCGCTCTGCGACATCGCCCCCACCGTGCTGGGGCTCCTCGGCGTGGACCAGCCCGCCGAGATGACTGGCCGCGACCTCCGCCTCACGTGACCATGCGCCCGATCCGCCTCGCACTCGCACTCGCACTCGCCCCCACGATCGCCGCGGCGCAGGTGGGGCACGCCCCCCGGAAGAGCCCCTACCGCGACATCAAGCAGGGCAGCAGCATCACGATCCACGGCGGCCGTTTCCTCGGCAACGGCGGCGACGTCGGCGTGGGCCCCCACGGCGGCTGGACCTTCGGCGGCCGCTTCGACTTCCGTTCCGGCCGGGCGCTTGCGCTCGGACTCGGCGTCTCGTATGGCCAGCTCGAACGGCTCATCGTGGACCCGTTCGTCGATGAGGTGACGGGACCGGTGGACCAGTCGGTCGTGTTCGCGGAGGCCCTAGTCACACTCAATCTGACCGGCGGCAAGACCTGGAACGGGTTCGCGCCGTTCGTCGGGCTGGCCGGTGGCTTCGGCTTCGGGAGCAAGGTGCCCGCCGACACCAGCGGGTACGACTTCGGCACGAAGTTCTTCTTCGCCCCGACGGCTGGCACCCGCGTGTTCTTGGGCGACCGGGTGCACCTCCGTGCCGAGTTTCGCGCCAACTTCTGGAAGCTCACCTATCCGCCTAGCTTCCTCGAGCCGCCCGATCCAGTCATCATCACGGGGCAGGACTCGGAATGGGACTTGTCGCCGTGGGTTCTGTTCGGGATCGGCTACACGCTGTAGTCAAGCGTCATCGGTCGTCCGTGAGTCCGGCCCGTCTATCCGGTGAGCGTTCCGGGGTAGCTTCCGTTCATGATCTCCGAACGCTCCGGTACGCTCCTCGCTTTTCCCGCGTGGATTGTCCGTGTGGCCGGGCAATCCAGCCTCTTATGGCTCCTGCGCCTGGGCGGGTGCGGCGACACCGGCGGTCCCGGCGGGACGGCGATCCTGACGGGCCGGGTGAGCTCTTCGTCGCCGGGGTTCGGCCCGCTCGCGAACGCGGTGGTGACGGCGACGCGCGGCGACACCACGCGAACCGCAACCACCGACGCGCAGGGTAACTATCGAATAGAGGGATTGCCGGCGGGGTCGGTGACAGTGACCGTCGCCGGCACCGGGGCGAGCTGCTTCGTGCTGCCGGCGCTCAACGTCTCTCTCTCCGCGGAAGCGACCACGACGGCGGACCTGTCACCGGCCTGTCATCGCATCGCCTTTGTGGCTCAGCAGCAGTTCGGATGTCGCATCATCGTCATGCGCGCGGACGGAACAGCCCGCCTCGAGCTGCCCGCCTTCGTCAGATGTGATTCGGATGTCTCGTGGTCTCCCGATGGCGGGCATCTCGTTCACAACTCCTCGAACTTCACCGGCATTCGCATCCTGGATCCGGGCAGCGGAACGACGAGCACGTTGACCACCGGTCTAAACGACTATCGTGCACAATGGTCTCCAGACGGGCGCCGCATTGCCTATATCTCTTCTGGTGGTGCGATCAGCCTCGTGAACCCCGATGGCACCGGCGCGGCTGCCCTGACCCCCTCGATTTCCGGGGACAGGCCGTCGTGGGCACCGGATGGTAACGGCCTGATCTATGGGTCCGGCCGGAACGATCGCGGTCGAAGCCGACGGGTATCCCTCCTGGGCGCCCGACGGCGCGCGGATCGTCGTTGCGTCCTGGCGGTATCAGGAATGGGAGATCTTCGTAATGAATGCCGACGCCAGCGCACAGACGCGACTGCTGACGCGCCCGGATGATCTCGATCTGATGCCGACGTGGTCACCAGACGGCAGCCGGATACTTTTCCCTTCGGGCGATCAACTGTTCCTTGTGAATCCCGACGGGACCGGCCTGACGAAGCTGACGGCCACGGATCGTATCGCGGATGCCAACAATGCGGTTGCCTGGAAGTAGTCTGATGTGCTGGTCCGGATAACGCGGATGCCCATCACGCTCACCCGAACGGTCACCTTTTACGCGCTGCACCGGCTCTACCGGCCGGAGTGGAGCGCCGAGCACAACCGCGACGCGTTCGGCGCCCTGTCCGAGGAGCCGCCGCATGGGCACGACTACCGCTGCGCCGTCACCGTGAGCGGCGGCCCCGACGCGCCTCCCGACCTGCTGGTAGATCTGGCCCAGCTCGACGCCGTCCTCCAGGATGAGGTGGTCGCGCCCCTCCAGGGCCGCTACCTCAATCGCGATGTGGCCGCCTTCGCGCGGACGCTTCCCACCTGCGAAGCGATGGCAGCGCACTTGTTCGCTCGCATCGCCGAGCGCCTTCCGGCGGACGTGCGGCTCGAGCGTGTGCGCGTGAGCGAGGATCCGACCCTCCATGCCGACTGCACCGGACCGGCCTGAGCTCTCCCGCGCGGCGAAGCGCGGCGGCAACATGGCGGACCGGGCGGCCGTCGAGGAAACGCCGGTCTGGCTCGAGGTGAACGGGCGTCCCGCGGTCACGTGGATGTGCACCCCCGATCTGCTGGAGGAGCTCGCCGTCGGCTGGCTGCACGGCGAGGGGTACATCGACCACGTGGACGAAGTGACGCTCCGGCCCTGCGCCACGGACCTCGGCTTCTGGGCCGACGTGCCGCCGGCGCGGGCGGACGCGGTGGTCGCCGAGCGGCGCCGGCCCGTACTCGCCTCGGGCTGCGGCGCGGTCGCGACCTATCTGGCCGATCCCGCCACGGTGGAGACCGCGCCGCCGCGGGGCCCGGCACCGGAGCAGGAACGACTGCGCGCGCTGTTCAAGGCGCTGTTCGGCCGGGGCACACGCTACAAGGACACCGGTGGCATCCATGCGGCGGCGCTCACCGATGGCGCGGAGCTGCTGGCGCACGCCGAGGACATCGGTCGCCACAACGCGGTGGACAAGTCGATCGGCGGGGCGCTGATCGCCCGGCGGCCGGTGGCCGGCCTCGGCCTCCTGGTCACGGGCCGCATCTCGGCGGAGCTCGCGTTCAAGGCGGTGCGGGCGGGGATCGCCTGGGTGGCCACCCCGTCGGTGCCGAGCACGCTCGCGGTCGAGATCGCGCGGCGGAGCGGGGTCACCCTCGTGGGGCGTGCTGTCAGCGGAGCTCCCCAATATTGGATGAGCCGATGAGCAGGCTCGTCCGCAGTGCGATCCTCGCCGGCGGCGGCGCGACCCGCTTCGCCGGCCGGCCCAAGGGACTGGAATTCGTCGGCGGCGAGCGGATCCTCGACCGGCTCGTGGCCGAGTGCGACCGCGCCTTCGGCGCCACACCACTTCTGGTGGCCAATGCGCCTGACGCACACGCGTGGCGGCCGGATCTCCGCGTCGTGCCCGACACCCGTCCCGGGCTTGGCTCGCTCGGCGGGATCTATACCGCCGTCCTCGAGGCGCCCGCGCCGGTCGTGTGCGTCGCGTGGGACATGCCGTTCGTGACCGCCGAGCTGCTCGCCGCGCTCGCCGCCGGACTCGCCGAGCACGACGCGTTCCTTCCCGAGAGCGACGGCCGCCGCGGCGTCGAGCCGCTGTGCGCCGCGTACGGGCCCGCCGCCGGCGAGGCGATCGCCGCCAGCGCCGAGGCGGGCGACCTGCGCGCCATCGGATTCCACTCGCGCATCCGAGTGGGCGTGCTGCCGCTCGACGAGGTGCGCCGGCTCGGCGACCCCGCGCGACTCTTCTTCAACGTCAACACCGCGGATGAGCTGGCGCGGGCCGAGGCGCTGTGGCACGCATCATCTCGGTGATCGGCCGCAAGAACGCGGGCAAGACCACGCTCACGGTGGCGCTCTCCGCGGAGCTGGTGCGCCGGGGACGCCGCGTGATGACCATGAAGCACGGCCACCATCCCGCCGAGGTGGACAAGCCGGGCACCGACTCGTGGCGGCACTTCAACGAAGGCCGGGCCGAGCGGACCATCATCGCGGCGCCGTCGGTCCGCGTGCTCTTCGAGCGCGCGCCGGACGACTACGATCCCGTCGGCCTCGCCCGGCGCTACCTGAGCGATGCGGACATCGTGCTTGCGGAGGGGTATCGCGCGGCGCCGCTCCCCAAGATCGAGGTGTTCCGCCATCCGGCGGGCGATCGGCCGATCTACGATCCGGCGGCGCCGAACGCGCGCGAGTGGGTCGCGCTCGTGATCGATGCGTGGGACTGGGACCCGCCTCCGGTTGAGCGCGACCCGATGGTGCTCCGCTTCTCCGACACGATGTGGCTCCACACGCTCGCCTCGCTGGCATGGGAACGCGCGCTTCCCCTGTGATCGACACGTCCCTGGGCGCGGCGGATGCCGCGCGCCGGATCCTCGCCGAGGTCCGACGCCAGCCCGCTCTTCGCGTGCCCCTCGACGACGCGCTCGACAGCGTGCTCGCCGAGGACGTGGTCAGTCCGATCGATCTCCCGGCGTGGACCAACTCGGCGATGGATGGCTACGCCGCGCGCGCCGCCGACGTCCGGGGTGCCACAGCCGAGCGACCGGTTCGACTCCGGGTGGTCGAGGAGCTGCCGGCCGGCCGGTTTCCCACCCGCGCCATCGCCCCGGGCGAGTGTGCGCGCATCTACACCGGGGCTCCGCTGCCCGATGGCGCCGACAGCGTGGTCCGGCAGGAGGATACCGATCTCGGCCAGGCGACGGTCGCGATCTTCAAGGACCGGGACGCCGGCGTGAATTTCCGGAAGGTGGGCGAGGACATCCGGATAGGCAGCACGGTCTTGCGGGCCGGCGGTGTGCTCGGGCCGGCGGAGCTCGGCGTGCTGGCCTCGCTCGCGGTGGCGCACCCGGTGGTGTACCGCCGGCCGCGGGTCGCGATCCTCGGCAGCGGCGACGAGATCGTGGACATCGACCGGCCGGAGGAGATCCTGAGCGGCCGCAAGACGGCCAGCAGTAATACGCACACGCTCACGGCGCTGGTGCGCCGGGCCGGCGCAGAGCCGGTCAACCTCGGCATCGCGCGGGACACCCCCGAAAGCCTCAGGGAACACCTCGAAGGCGCCCTCGCCTGCGACCTGCTCGTGACCACAGCGGGCATCAGCGTGGGCGAGCACGACTACGTCCGCGCGGTCCTGGACGAGATGGGCGCGGAGCAGCGTTTTTGGAAGCTGCGCATGCGTCCCGGTGCGCCGGTCGGATTCGGCCTGCTCCGGAGCATCCCGTGGATCGGCCTGCCGGGTAATCCGGTGAGCACCATGGTCACCTTCGAACTCTTCGTGCGTCCGGCAATCCGCCGGATGTGCGGGCACGCGCTGCCGTTCCGGCGGGCGGTGTCGGTGCGGGCGGCCGAGCCCATCACGCTCAAGCCGAAGCTCCAGCATTTTCTCCGAGGCATCGTGAGCCAGGGACCTGTGGGCCTCGAGGCGCGACTCACGGGGCCGCAAGGCTCCGGCATCCTCACCTCGATGGTGCTGGCGAACGCGCTGCTCGTGATCCCCGAGGGCCAGTTCGACACCCCGGCTGGCGCCGACGTGCAGGCAATCCTGCTAGAGGATCCGGTGCACCAGACAGAGCCACCGTTCGAGTGACGCGTGACGAGCACGAGTGATGAGTGAGGAGCATCCCGTTGCTTACGAGGTGACGCTCGAGGTGGAGCCAGCGCTCCTCTCCGCCGTCGAGCTCGAGCTCCAGGAACATCACATCCCGGCCATCCTGGCCACCGGCTGCTTCGGCGCCATCCGGCTGGAGCGCCTCGCCGACGGCAGGCTTCGCACCCGTTACGAAGCCGCGCGACACGCCGACCTGGAGCGCTACCTCGCCGAGCATACCGCACGGTTCCGGGCCGAGTTCATCGCCCGGTTTCCCAGCGGCGTGCGGGCGAGTCGGGAGGTGTGGCACGGGGTGGCGGCGTGGCGCCGTGACTCCGCTTGACGGGGTCGGCCCGCGGCATATAGTGGGTCACCCCCAGATGCCCTGATGCCCGGCGCCCCACGGCTCGCCTACGCGCCGGGCGGAGCCAATCGCGAAACCGGCTGGGAGGCACGCAGCCGGCCGGCGTGCGCCCGCACCGCATCCCCGCGATCGCCTGCCTGCCGGCAGTACCGGAGGCACCATGTTCGCAACCATACGGCGCTACGAGATCACGACGCCCGGCGCCGACGCGGGCGCCAAGGAGCAGTTGCTCGACATGATTCGGCAGGACTTCCTGCCGCGGGTCAGTGATCTTCCGGGATTTGACGGCTATTTCGTGCTCGACACGGGGTCGAGAGGCCTCGCCACGGTAAGCCTGTTCGAGACCGAGGAGGGCATCGCCGCGTCCACCCGGCTCGCCGCGGAGGCGGTCACGCGCTACGCCTATATCGCCCGGCTGGGCGCGCCGGAGATCACGAGCGGGAAGGTGGTCATGCACCGCGAATCCAGCCGGCTCGTGTCCGCCAGGTGACCGCCGGGTGATAAGCAGGTGGGAACCCGTCCTAGGTTGACCGTCGTTAGGAGGCAGGCAACACCGACGGCCACTCAGGAGGGTTCGGACCATGACCAACGTGCAGATGTGGATCCTGCTCTGGCAGAAGGCGATCGTCAACAAGCAAGCGGCGTAGCCCGGAGCGCGTAGCCCGCTGGATCAGCGGCGGTCGAGCGTCATCTCCCAGACGTCGCTGACGCGGGTCGCGATCGTGAAGAAGAAGCGCTGCCCGTCCGTGGCGAACTCCGGACGGGTCGACTGGCGGAGCGGGTCGTCGAACCGTACGACCTCGCGCACGGCGCCGCCGGCCGCCGGCACCGCGGCGATGACGGACCGTCCGCTCGGGTCGAACGCCTTGTAGAACAGCGTCCGGCCGTCGCGGCTCCACTGGAGCACCTCGGCCTTCGGCTCGTCCGGGGTGCCATAGCGAGCCAGCGGCTTCGGGTCGCCGCCCTCCGGCGACACAATCCAGATACCCTCGTCATCCTTGAAGGCGATCTGCCGCCCGTCGGGCGCCCACCGCGGCGCGCCCGCACGGCCGCCTGGCCGGCTGGTGAGCCGGCGCGGCGCCCCCCACGCGGAATCGGCGCCCCGGGTGGTCAGGTAGATCTGATGCTCCCCCAGCTCGCCGGCCGAGAACGCCAGCGTCCGCCCGTCCGGCGACCAGTCCGGCGACCGCTGGTTCGACGGCGCCTCCGCCACCTCCGTGGCGCGGCCGCCGTCCGAGGGCATCACCTGCACCCGGCGGGTCCCACGGCGGAACGAGTAGAACGCGAGCTCACCTCCCGCGGGCGACCAGCTCGACACGAAGTCGTTCCGCGGATCGCTCGTGAGCTGCACGGCTTCGCCTCCGGCGACCGGGCGCTTGTAGATGTCCTGATTGCCGTTCAGGTCGGTGTCGTAGGCGAGCGACGCTCCGTCGGGCGAAAGCGCGAGCCCCTCGATGATCTGGGCGCCGCTCGTGAGCGGACTTGCGTCGCCGACCGAGACCGGGCGGTCGGCGGCGGCATCGACCGCCCACACATTGGCGCTGTAGCGAAAGACCGAGTACGCGAGGCGGCGGCCATCGGCCGACAGCGTGATGGTCTGGGCATCGAGCCCGGTGGTGAGCTGCTCGGTGGTCACCGGCCGGCCTTTCGGATCGAGCATTGCCCGGTAGATGTCCCGGTTTCCGTTCCGGTCCGAGACGAACAGGAGACCGCCCTCCGGTAACCAGGCGGGGCTCACGTTAAGGGCTGCGTCGTCGGTGATCCGCACCGGCGCGCCGCCCCGAGCCGGCACGACCCAGATCGAGCTCGGCGCCACGTTGCCGAGGTTGAGCGGGCTGCCATAGCTGCTGGCGCCGAACACGAACGCGGCGTTGCCGCTCGCGAACGCGATCCACTGTCCATCCGGCGACCACGCGGGCGAGAATCCCGGGCTGTCCGTGATGATCCGCCGGGTGCCCGAGGCGAGATCGGTCGTGAACATCGTGTCGTTCTGCACGTACGCGAGCTCGCGGCCGTCCGGCGACCACGCGGGCTGCGCCACCCACCCGGACGCACCCGGCGCGCGGACCAGCACCTGCGCGGTCCCGCCGAAGGCGGGCACGACGTAGATCGACCGCTCGGCGTGAAAGGCGATCCGGGAGCCGTCCGGAGACCAGCGCGGCCACCGGTGATAGCCCGGTACGCTCTGCGTGATCGGCACGGGGCGACCGCCCGCTCCCTGCCGGACGTAGAGCCGCATGTCCCCCCCTGCGTCCGACGCGTAGGCGACCACCCGACCGTCGGGCGAGATCGCAGGATCGAGCTCGAGGGCGCCGTCGAATGCGATCCGCTGCGTCGCGCCCGGTACGAGCGTGTCACCGCGCCGTGCGAGCAGAACCGCCGTCACCGCGGCCGCGAGCGCGACCGCCGCAACGCCGATCCAGAGGCCGCGCCTCTGCCACCACGGGACCAGCCGCGCCGCCCGCGGCCCCGCGAGGACGGTGAGCCATTCGGCGGTCGTCTTCACCTTCCCGCTGGGATGGTACTGAAGGAAACGGGACGCGGCCTCCCGCAGCGACACCGGAAGGGTCGATCGCACGCTCGGCTCCACCTCGCGAGGCGGCGCGGATGACGCCACGGTCGCGGCCGGCGGCTCGGCCAGGGTGACTGGCGGCGGCGCGGGCTCCGG
>JBOHSN010000005.1:0-73923 GCA_050733215.1 Gemmatimonadales bacterium | reverse complement strand
CCGCCGTACGATCCCCCGCCGCCCCGGCCCGGCGCACCTCGGGCCGCGCGACCCGACAGCGAGGCCGCGCGGTTCGCCCGCGTCTTCTGGGCGCAGCTCAGGCCTACGATCCTGCCCAAGGCGCCGGCCCTCGCCGGACTCGCGGTGGGATGGTGGATCGCCAACACGTACACGGATTCGCGTTGGAAGTCGCTGGCGCGCTCGATCGGAGTCGGGAACGGGGGAACCCACGTCGTGAGCTCCGAGACGTACCGGGCGATGCGCTTCTGGCTGCCGCTTGTCGCCGCGGCGGTCTGCGCCTACCTGGGCGACCGCATCGCCGCCGCGATACGGGAGAGGATCACGGCTCCGCCATATACGGGTACGTCCAGTCGCGCGCAGGGGCCAGAGTCTCCTTGATGGTGCGAGGCGAGACCCACCGGATCAGGTTCAGGATCGATCCCGCCTTGTCGTTCGTCCCGCTGGCTCTGGCGCCGCCGAACGGCTGCTGGCCCACGACCGCCCCGGTGGGCTTGTCGTTCACGTAGTAGTTGCCGGCGGCGTGGCGGAGCGTGCGATCGGCCTCGACGAGCGCGGCGCGGTCCCGCGCCCACACCGCACCGGTGAGCGCGTACGGACCGGTCCGGTCCACCAGCTCGAGCGTCTCGCGCCAACGCTTCGCCGGATAGACGTGTACGCCGAGCACCGGGCCGAAGATTTCCTCGCAGAGCATGCGGTAGGCCGGGTCTTCGATCTCGAACAGCGTCGGCTGCACGAACCAGCCCACGGAATCGTCCGCGCCGCCACCTGCCAGGAGCCGGACGCCGGGCGCGTTCTTCGCGTGATCCACGTAGCCGCCGATCTTCTCGAACGACTTCCGGTCGATCACGGCGCCCATGAAGTTCCGGAAATCGGCGACGTCCCCCACGCTGATCTCGTCGATGGCGGCGACGAGCCGGTCACGCACGGCCGGCCAGATCGTGTCGGGGATGTACCCGCGTGAGGCCGCGCTGCATTTCTGCCCCTGGTACTCGAACGCGCCACGGATGAGCGCGGTGACCACGCCATCCACGTCCGCGGTCTCGTGCGCCACCACGAAATCCTTGCCGCCCGTCTCGCCCACGATGCGGGGATAGCCCGCGTACCGCGACAGGTTCGCGGCCGCCTGCTGCCACAGCCTCTGGAACACGGCGGTGGAACCGGTGAAATGGATTCCCGCGAGCATGCGGTGTGAGAGGAGCACGTCGCTCACCTCGACCGGATCGCCGGACACGAAGTTGATCACGCCCGGCGGCAGCCCCGCCTCCTCCAGCAGCTTGAAGACGTACCAGTTGCTGAGGGTCGCGGTGGGAGCCGGCTTCCAGACCACCACGTTGCCCATGAGCGCCGGGGCCGCCGCGATGTTGCCGCCGATCGCGGTGAAGTTGAACGGCGTCACCGCGTACACGAACCCCTCGAGCGGCCGATGGTCGAGCCGGTTCCAGATGCCCGGGGACGACTCCGGCTGCTCGCGGTAGATCCGCTCGGCGAAGTGAACGTTGAACCGGAGGAAGTCGATCAGCTCGCAGGCGGCGTCGATCTCCGCCTGGAAGACCGTCTTGCTCTGCCCCAGCATGGTGGCGGCATTGACGAGCTGCCGGCGCGACGTCGCGAGCAGCTCCGCCGCCTTGAGGAACACCGCCGCCCGGTCCTCGAACCGCCAATGCGCCCACTCCCGCTGCGCCGCGAGCGCCGCGTCCACCGCCTGCCCGATCTGCGCCCGATCGGCCTGATGCACCCGGGCCAGCACGCGCTGGTGGCAGTGGGGCGACGTGACCGGCTCGGTGCGTCCGGTGCGGATCTCGCGCCCACCGATCACGACGGGAATGTCGATGGTCTCCGCGCCGACGGTGCCGAGCAGGGTCTTGAGCGAGGCGCGCTCGGCCGAGCCGGGCAGGTACAAGAGCACCGGCTCGTTCTTCGGAATCGGAATGTTGGGAATGCCGTTCATAGGTCGCTATCCGCTATCCGCTATCCGCTATCCGCTATCCGCTATCCGCTATCCGCTATCCGCCGGAAAGCTAATCAGAACACGCCAGGTGGCGGTTTCCCGGGCCCGGCCACCTTCGGCGGCGCCACCAGGAAGCCGCTCCGGCGGAGGATGGCGCTGCCCTCGGGCGAGAGCACGAACCGGGTGAACGCGGCGGCGACGGCTGGGTGGGGAGCGGCCGTGGGAATCGTGATCGCGTAGAGAATCGGCTCGGCGCGGAACTCGACCGAGTCCCCGGCGGTCCGTCGCCGGCCGGGCACCCGCACGCTCACGGCGCCATACGCCTCGGCGAGCGCGGGGTCGCTGAGGTCGATCGCGGGCGGCAGCGTCACGTAGGCCAGGCGATTGGTCTCGGCGATCGAGCGGTAGGTCCAAATGTAGTCCAGCTCGCCGGCCTCGAGCAGCGCCGTGAGGTCGGCCTCCTTGGGACGCATGAAGCGCTTCGGCATGGCGGCGAGCAGCCGCGCGCCAAGTCCCGGCTCGTGGTAGTGCCGCTCCGCGAGCTGCGCCACCATGAGCACCCGATAGCCGTTTGGATCCAGCGCGGGATCGGAGCGGCCCGTGCGCACGCCCGAGCGGAGCAGCACCCGCCACCAGTTCTGGCCGTCGATCTCCCCCGCGCCGCGCGAGCCGGGCACGTACGCCAGCACCATCGCGTTCCGTGCGAACGTGACGTACCAGGTGGCGTGGGCGGGGACGAGCAGCGTGGGGATGACGTTGTAATCCGCCACGCCGAGCACGTCGGGAATCTTGCCGAGCTCGGTGAGCTTTCGGGCGGCCTCGACGCTGCCGGAGTTTTCCTGCGCGGGTACCACCTCGGGGTGCCTGGCGCGGAAGACGCCGAGCAGCTCCCGGAACGGCTGTGCGAGGCTGCCGGCGTTGAAGACGACAAGAGGCCCGCTCGGCGATTGCGCCTCGAGCCACACACCATGCAGCCAACCACAGACGAGAACCACAAAGAGAGGCAGGACACGAAGGCCGCCGCGCGATTGACAGAGCTCCGCCCTCGCTCGGCAGCCTTTGCGCCCTTCCTCTCTTTGTGGTTCAAAACTCATAGCGCACTCCAATCTGCAGTTGATAGGGATCGCCCTGCTTCTGCAGCACGCCGAAGCTCTCGTTGACGCTGTACACGTAGCGCTGCGCCGCCTGATCGAACCCCACCACGTTGAGCAGCGGGATCCGCTGGATCACCGGATTCTGCCCCGAGATCCCCGTTGGCAGCAGATACTGGCCGCCCCAATTGTGGTCGAGCAGGTTGGCGAAGTCGAACACGTCCACCACCAGCTCGGCCGCCTGGCCGCGGAACGTACTGATCCGCTTGGAGAGCCGCACGTCCACCCGGCCGTTCCAGGGTGCGAATGCGCCGTTCCGGCTCGCGACCCTGCGAGATTCTCGCGCAGATAGCCGGCGGCCACGTTGTCCGGGGTGTCGAGCACTCGGCGCATCGACGCCACGATGTCGGTCGGGGTGGCCGGATCGTCGGGGTCGAAGACAAAGGCGAGGTCGTTGGCGCCACTCTCGTCCCCGTTGATGTCGCCGTTCACCACCGCGGAGAACGGCCGGCCGTTCCGCCCGACGTAGCGGGCGCCAAGCCGGAACCCCCGGAGCTCCGGCGACCTTGCGGCCACCACCACCTTGTGGCGGAAGTCCAGGTCGGACGGCCCCCACGATCCCGACAGATCGCGCGGATCACCCTGCACGGCGGTGAACGTCGTCGCTGGCCGGGCCAGACAGCAACCGTACGTCGAGTTGTCACGCGACCGGTCCAGGTATACGCCAGCCACACCGACCCGCCGGCCAGAAGCCGCACCGCCGCCGCCACCACCACCGATTGCTGGCTCGCCTCGCCGATCGAGACCAGCTCGAGCACCCGGCTGAGCCGCGGGTCGCGGAGCGCGTTGCGGACGTTGGTCCGTCCCCGGCTGTCGATCTCGCGGCGGGAACGAAGACGGCCGGCCTCGTTGCCCAGCGTGAAGGCCGGCGCCGCCGCGAGGTTCCGGTCCACGTAGTAGTAGTTCCGGTCGGTCTCGGATGCGAGCAGCGATCCGGTAAGCGTGAGCCAGTCCGTGACCCGCCGCTGGTAGGCGACGCTTGCCTTCCAGGTGCGCGGCAGAGCGAAGCCCTCGCCCACGACGTTCACGAACGCCGGAGGCGCCGCGGCGCCGGCGGGAATACCAGGAATCGACGCCGGGCCGTTCCGGTAGGCCGCGTAGTCGGGCACGGGAGCGGTGGCGCCGCGGAGATCGATGTCGGGGAGCTGGAGGGCGTCGTTGAGGAGCTGGTTGTGCGGTGCGTAGCCGGGCCCGGGCTCTGCCGCAGAGTCGGTGATATATTATCGGCCAACCGGAGCCCGACATGAATCGAACCGTGGCCGCCCTCCTGGCGCTGGCGGTGCTCGGCGCCTGCCGCGACTACAAGACGTATCCCAGACTCGCCGGTCAGGACGGCTACGTGCCGGCCGATCAGTACGCCCGCTACGGCCGTGAGCAGGCGCAGCAGGTCGCGATCGGCCGGGAGTTCGCTGCCGCCTATGAGGGCGACGCTCCCGGCCAGCGCGCCCGGCAGGCGGCGGACGCCATCGCCTACGCATCCAAGCTCCCCGATGTGAAGAGCGTCGTGGCTGACTCCCTGGGCTATCGGCTGACCGTCCAATTCGCGAGCGGATGGCGCGTCGCGGTGCTGCCGATCGACGACGGCAAGCGCGGGGCGGATACTCCCGGGCTCCCCGCGGCGGGAGGCGCGGCGCCGGCGAAGTAGCTCCGGCGTCGCTCGAGCGCGTGGCCGACTGCTGCCAGGTCACCACCACGGTCGCCACCCAGGCTGAGGCCGAGCGGATCGCCGCCACCTTGGTCGAGGAGCGGCTGGCCGCCTGCGCGCAGATCGCCGGGCCCATCGCGAGCACGTACCGGTGGCAGGGCGCGGTCGAGCGCGCGACCGAGTGGTACTGCCACTGCAAGACCACCCGGGCGCGCTATCCGGCGCTCGAGGCGCGGCTGCGCGAGCTTCACCCGTACGAGACCCCCGAAATCATCGCGGTGCCGATCGTGGCGGCCCTGCCCGCCTATCTCGCCTGGATCGAGGAGTGCGTGCGATGACCGCTCCCACCACCCAGACCGGTCCGACGCCACTCTCCCCCGAACTGCTGTACCTCCTCTCGGGCGACGAGGAGGACTTCGAGGCCGCCTGCGCCGAGTTTCTCCCGGCGGACATCGCGGAGGGGCTGAACGGGCTGCCGGTGGAAGCGGCGATCAAGGTGGCGACCGCACTGCCGTTCCACCGCGCGGTACAGGTGTTCGACGAGCCGCAGCTCCAGCGGCGCGGCGAGCTGGTGGGCGGCATGGAGACCGGCCGCGCGACGCCGCTGATCGAGGCGCTGTCCGCCGACCAGCAGGTGGAGCTCTTCCGCGAGCTGACCGACGAGGCTCGCGCCCGGCTCATTCACCTGCTCGCCGCTCCCACGCGGGAAGTCCTCAACCTCCTCCTTCGGTTTCCGCCTCACACCGCGGGCGGGATCATGACCACGGAGTTCGTGGGCGTGCCGTCCACCTGGACCGCCGAGCAGGTGAAGACCCACATCCGCGAGGTCGCGGCCGCGAAGGAAACCGTATACGCGATCTACGTGCTCGATCCGCGGGACCAGCGGCTGGTTCGCGTGGTGTCGCTCCGCGACATCATGCTCGCCGAGCCCGACCGGCGGGTGCTCGAGGTGGGCGAGAGCCGGAAGCCGGTCACGGTCAAGCCGCTCACTGACCGCGAGGAGGTCGCCCGGCTGATCTCGAAGTACGACCTGCTCGCGATTCCCGTCCTCGACGATGGCGGCCACGTGCTCGGCATCGTGACGGTGGACGACGTGATCGACGCGCTGGTGCGCGAGTCCACCGAGGACGTCCAGAAGTTCGGCGGCATGGAAGCGTTGGATGAGCCGTACATGCACATCGGCCTGCCCAAGATGGTCCGGAAGCGCGCCGGCTGGCTCGCCGCGCTGTTCATCGGCGAGATGCTGACCGCGACCGCCATGGGCCGGTTCGAGCACGAGATCAGTCAGGCCGTAGTGCTGGCGCTCTTCATCCCACTCATCATCAGCAGCGGGGGCAACTCGGGTTCGCAGGCAACGTCGCTCATCATCCGAGCGATGGCGCTCCGTGAGGTAACGCTCCGCGACTGGTGGCGCGTCGCCTTCCGCGAGCTGCCCGCGGGGCTGGCTCTCGGCTCGATCCTTGGCCTCATCGGAGTGACCCGGATCCTGCTGTGGCAGGAATTCGGCTGGTACGACTACGGTCCGCACTACGCGCTGGTGGCGCTCACCGTCGGAATCTCGCTCGTGGGCGTGGTGGTGTTCGGGTCGCTGACGGGCTCGATGTTGCCGTTCCTGCTGCGGCGGCTCGGTTTCGACCCGGCCAGCGCCTCCGCCCCGTTCGTCGCCACGCTGGTGGACGTCACCGGCGTGGTGATCTACTTCACCGTGGCGCTGGCGCTGCTTCGGGGGACGCTGCTCTGACGGCCGCGAGCCACTCGGCAAGAGCCCCGATCGGCAACAGGCGCTCCGCCCCGCCCCGCTCGGCCGCCGCGCGCGGCATGCCGTAGACCACGCAGCTCTCCTCGCTCTCCGCGACCGTGACGCCGCCGCTGGCCCGGATCGCGACCATCCCGTCCGCACCGTCGTCGCCCATCCCCGTGAGCAGGACGCCGAGGACGCGGCCCGGCCGCACCCGCGCGGCGGACAGCATCATCACGGTGACGCTCGGGATGTGCCGGGCCGCGGCGGGCTCGGTTGAGAGCACGACGCCGAGACCGGGCGTGAAGGTGAGGTGACGTCCCGCCGGGGCGATCACGACCTGCCCCGGCACGAGCCGCTTCCCATCCTCCGCCTCGCTGACCTTGAGCCGGCAGTGCGCGTCGAGCCGCACGGCGAACGGCCGGGTGAAGCCCGGCGGCATATGCTGCACGATCGCAATCGGCGCGGGGAAGTCCGCCGGGAGCTGCTCGAGCACGAGCTGGATCGCGGCCGGCCCGCCGGTGGACGCACCGAGGACGCAGAGGTCCAGGGCGGGCAGGCGGGCAGGCGGGCAGGCGAGCAGGGGTGAACGCCTTGCCCCCGCGCGAACCACGGACCCAGTGTCTCGGCCCGCCTGCCCGCCTGCCCGCCTGCCCGCTGCGAGCGCCTTCACGCGCTCGCGGAGCTCGCGCCCGAACCCCTCGAGGTCCATCAGCCCGAAGCGCGACTTGTCGAGGAAGTCCGCCGCGCCCGCCGCGAGCGCTTCCAGCGTGGCCTCGGCGCCCTCCTGCGTGTGGGCGGACAGCATCACCACGCGGAGCGTGGGATCGCGCGCGAGGAGCGCGCGGAGCACCGCGAGCCCGTTCATGCCCGGCATGTCGAGGTCGAGCGTGACCACGTCGGGACACAGGGCGGGAATGCGGGCCAGCGCCTCGGCGCCGCCGGCTGCCTCGCCCACCACCTGCACCCCGGGGTCGGCCGCGAGCACCTTGCTCGTCGCCCGCCGTGCAAAGGCCGAATCGTCCACCACGAAGACCCTGATCATGCCCGGCCCTCGCGCTTCCGGTAGACCATGGCGCCTTCCAGCCAGACCGGGCTGAATTCGTCGCTCCGGTCAATCAGCGACTCGGAGTGGCCGAGCAGGAGATAGCCGTCGGGAGCGAGGGCGCGCGCCAGCACGCGCACCGTGCGGTCGAAGCCGGCGTCATCGAAGTAGATCAGCAAGTTGCGACAGAGCACCACGTCGTACGGCGGCCGTCCCACCGACGCGGCGGTGGCGAGATTGGCCTCGAAGAACCGCACGCCCTTCCGGAAGCGGTCGCGGAGCACGCGGCGGCCGTCCCGCTCCTCGAAGCAGCGGCGGAGGGCCTCGTCACTGCAGGCGCGGAGCGCTCCCCCGTCATAGGACGCCTCCCGCGCGCGCGCGAGGCGGTCGCGGTTGAGGTCGCAGGCGTCGATCTCCCACGAGACGCCCCGGAGCTCGAGCCCGGCATCGTGCAGCGCGATCGAGAGCGTGTACGGCTCTTCGCCCGAGGAGCAGCCGGCGCACAGCACCCGGAGCGGACGCTGGCGCAGCTCGGGCATGAGCGGCGGAATCACGTGCCGAACCACGATGTCGAAATGATGCGGCTCGCGGAAGAAATAGCTCTCGTTGTTGGTGAGATGGCGGGCGAGCTGATCGAGCTCGCCGTCGCGCTGGGGATGGGACCGGAGATAGTGGTAGTAGTCCAGCAGCGAGCCCAGGCGGAGCGCGGCCACCCGCGGCCGAACCCGCGACGCGAGGATGTCGCGGCGCACGCCCGAGAACGAGAGCCCGAAATGTTCCTGGACGAGATCGGAAAGGAGCTTGCACTCCGCCTCGTCGGCGGCGTTCATGCCGCCGCGGATCCCGCCCGCTCGGCCATCAGTGCCAGAGCCTGGCGGGCGGTACGCGCCACCACCGGCTCGACGTCCCGCGTGAGTGTGAGAAGCGTGGTCCGGCCATCGCTGAGCCCCAGCCGGCCGAGCCCCTGAGCCGCCTGGTTGCGGAGCGTCCAGTCCTCGTCGGCGGCCATCGCGATCAACGTCGAGAGGTCGTCGGGGCCGGCCGCCCGGGCCAGCCCGAGCGCCGCGACGTGGCGCAGCTCCCGCTCCGGCGCGCGGAGGCGGAGGCGCAGAAAATCGGTCACGCCCGGCGGCGCGATGGTGGCGAGCGCCCGGACGATCTCGATCCGCTCATGCAGCGGCGCGGAGGCGTAGAGCGACTCGAGTTTGGTTGCCGCCGCCGGCACGCGCAGCCGGCCCAGCGCCCGGATGACCCGGAACCGGAGCGAGTCGGCCGCCGAAAGCAACGCGATCAGCGTGGTCGCCGCCTTGTCCCCTTCCCGGTCCACCAGGAGATCGAGTGCCTCGATCTGCACCCGCTCCTCCCGGTCGGCGAGCGCGCGAAAGAGGACCATCTCGGTGCGCGATCCCGGCAGCGCCGCGGCGGCGCGCAGCGCCGCCAGCCGCACGTCGGCGGCGGGGGCGCGAGTCAGCGCCAGCACCTCGGGCTCGAACGCCTGCGCCTGCGCCAGGCGCACCGCCTCGAGTGCGGCGATCGCGACCGCATCACCCGCGCGAGGATCCAGGCAGGTCCCGAGGCCGCCCAGCGCCTCGGCGGGAAACCGGCCCAGCGCCGCGGCCGCCTCGTCCCGCTCCTCGCCCTCACTCGTTCTGAGCCGCTCGATCAGCACGCCGGCCGCCCGGGCATCACCCAGCGCGCCGAGCGCGTGGCACGCCGCCGCCCGGACCTCGCCGTCGGGATCGTCCAGGCGCGCCAGGAGACCCGGCAGCGCCGCGGGTCCGAAGCGGCCGGCGAGGAGCAGGCCGCGCCGCACCTGCGCGTCGCCATGCCCCAGCAGCGCGCTCACCTGCTCGTCGCTCGGCTGCGCCCGCGCCGCCCAGAGCGGCTCGGCCCAGGCCGAGCCCGCCGCAACGCGGCGCAGCACCGGCACGTAGAGCTCGCTGAGGCCGGCGACGAGCGCGATGCCGCCGGCCGCCTGTGCCGGAGCCTCGGACGGCATCTCCGCCCCCGAGCCGTCGGACAGCGCAGCGCCGAGAAACGCGACGACATCCGCGCGCGCCGCCTGATCGAGCCCGGCCGTGAACCTGCACCCGACCGCCCCCGGATCGGGATGCAGCTCGAGCAGCACCCCGCATGCCTCGAGGATCGCGTCCCGAAGCGGGCGCTCGCGAACCCGGATCAGCAGATCGAGCAGCGGAGGCAGCGACTCGGGCGCCGTGATCCGCTGGAGCGCGTGCACCGCCTGCTCGGCCACGAGACTGTCGGGCACGAGTTTGAGGAGCGGAAGCGTCGCGGCCGGATCGCCGATCTCGCCGAGCGCGTTCACGGCGGCGAGCTGCAGCCACACGTTCTGGTCCAGGAGATCGAGCAGGGCTGGAACCGCGTCGGCGGCGCGCATCCGGCCCACCGCCTCGATCGCCGCCTGCGCCACGTTGGCGTCGGCGTGTCCCAGCAGCGGAAGGATGCGGCTGGTGGACACCGGGTCGCCGATCCGGGCGAGCACCTGGAGGGCGAACATCACGACATCGGACTCGGTCGAGTGCAGCAGCTCCGTCAGGTGCGGCACTGCGTAGGGGCCCTGCCGCTCCAGGGCGGAGAGGGCGCCGTTCCGCCGGGCCGCGTTGACCCCGTCGGCGACCATCGCGCCGAGCACCTGCGGCTCCACGTAGCGGGCGGCGAGACGGACCGCACGCTCGCGCACCGTCGGGGCATCGTCCTCCAGCGCGGCGAGGATGACTGTTTCGCAGTCGGGGCCGTTCGCGGCGTCGAGTGCGGCCAGCCGCTGGGTGGCGCTCGGGGTCGGCATGGAATCGCGCCTCAGGCGGCGGGAAGCTGGAACGTGTCCACTCGGCGGCGGAGCAGCTCGGACTCGCCGGCGAGCGTCTTGGCCGCCGCACTCATCTGCTCGACCGCGGCCAGGTTCTGGCGCGACACGAGCGCCACCGATTCGACCGCCTTGACCACCAGCTCGCCCCCGCGCTTCTGCTCGGTCACCGCTTCGGACATCTGATGGGTGAGCTGGTTCATCTTCTCGGCCGCGCGCGTGATCTCCTTCGCGCCGGCGGCGTTCTCCCGGACCGCCGCGGCGATCTGGCGCGACAGCGCCGACATGCTGCCGGCCATCCGGAGCACCTCCTTGGCGCCGGCCGCGTGCTCCTCCGTGGCGTGCGCCATCTCGGCGACGAGCTTCGAGTTTTGCTCGATGGCCTCGACGATCGCGGCCAGCACCGCGCCCATCAGCTCCACCGCGCTTCGGGTCTCACCCTGCACCGCGTCGATGACGCCGCCGATCTCCTGCGTCGCCTGCACCGAGCGCTCCGCGAGCCGGCGCACCTCGTCGGCCACGACGGCGAACCCGCGGCCGGCCTCGCCGGCCCGGGCGGCCTCGATGGCGGCGTTGAGCGAGAGGAGGTTGGTCTGGTCGGCGATGCCCTCGATCGCCTTCACGATCTTCCCGATCTCCTCCGACTGCCGGCCGATGCCGTGGATCGAAGCCCGGAGCCGGTCGCCCCCCTCGCGGACGTCTACCACCGAGCCCTTGGACACCTCGTCCACCATATGCACCCGCGAGGCGATCGCGCCCACGTTGTCGATCATCGCGGTGAGCCGGTTCATCGCCTCCTCGACCGACTGGAGCAGCGCCTCACCGTGCTGCGAGGTCTGCACCAGCGTGGTGGTCATCTGCTGGATCGAGGACGACGTCTCGTCCACGTTCGCCGCGAGCGCTTCGGCATTCCGCGCGAGCTGCTGCATCTGCGCGGCCATCTCCACCATGGTGGCCGACGTCTGCTCGGTGGAACTGGTCTGCGCCTCCGCGCCCTTGGCCATCTGCTCGCTGGAGGCGGAGATCTCTTCCGCCGAGGTGGCCACCGTGCGCGAGGACGAGGAGATGTGGCCGACGATCACGCGGAGGTTCTTCACCATCTGGCGCATCGAGTGCTCGAGCCAGCCGATCTCGTCGCGCGACTGGCTGCGGATGTCGGTCGTCAGGTTCCCCTTGGACACTTCTTCCGCGAGCCGCCCCAGGTTTTCGAGCGGGTCGGCGATGAGTCGCGCGAGGAAGACCGCGAGACAGAGCCCGACGGCGACAGTGACTATCGTCGTGGTGAGCATCAGCGAGCGCGACGCGTCGAACAGCCCCGCCCCTCCTTCCGCACCGCTCATTCGTTCCAGCTGACGAATCGCCAGCCAGCCCTGCACCCCGGTGAGGAACAGGACCGCGCCGAAGCCGGTGAGAATCTTTCGGCGGATGGTCCAGTCTTTAATCTGCTGGATGAGCGCTTGGGTCATGGCCGGTTCACGCGTGAGGGACAGGCCCCGGCTGGAGCATTCGCTCCAGGTCGAGAAGGATGATGAGCCGGCCATCGAGCTGGACGACGCCGGTGAGATAATCGGCCGCGGCGGAGCGCGCGTCGTCCGGGGGCGGCACGACGCGATCCGACGGGACCTTGAGCACCTGGGCCACGGCGTCCACGAGCAGGCCGAGGACGCGGCCGTGCGCTTCCGCCACCACGACCCGCGCCTTCGGCCCGGGCACGAGTGGCGCATGCCCGAGCCGGGTGCGGAGCTCGAGCACCGGGAGGATGCGCCCGCGCAGATTCATGACCCCGCGGATGTGGTCGGGCGCCTGGGGCACGCGGGTGATCTCGCCGACGCGGCTCACTTCGCGCACGCTCGCCACCGGCACGCCGTACTCCTCGCGGTCGAGATGAAACGCGATGAGATGCAGCAGCGGCACGGCCGCCTGCTCGGGCGTCGCCGCCGCCTGGGCGGCCAGCTCGTCCACGAAGGCGAGCGGCCCGGGCGCCCGCAATGGGAGGCTCATTACGCCGCCTCGCGGGCGACCACGCCCGCCGCATCGAGAATGCAGGCCACCCTGCCGTCGCCCAGGATCGTGGTCCCCGAAACGAGCTGCGGCCGGCCCAGCGAGGGGTCGAGTCCTTTCACGACAACGTCCTGATGGCCCACCAGGCGATCCACCAGCACGGCACGCCGCCGCGCGCCCGCGAAGAGGACCACGCAGTAGGCGCGCTTCCCGGGCCGCTGCGCGGTGCCGAGCAGCGTGCCGCCGTCGGCCACACCGACGGTGGAACCCCGCCACATGAGCACGCCACGCCCGCCGATCTCGTGCATGGCGCCCGGCTCCACTCTGGACGTCTCGGCCACGTGGCTGAGCGGCACGGCGAACCGTTCGCAGTCCACCTCGACGATGAGCGAGCGCACGATGGCGAGCGTGAGCGGGAGCGACAGCACGAACGCGGTGCCTTCGCCTGGTGTGCTGCGGACTTCGATCGAGCCACCCAGTCCGTGGATCGCCGTCGCCGCGGCATCCAGCCCCACCCCGCGCCCGGCGAGCTCGGTCACCCGGTCGGTAGTGGAGAAGCCCTGCACGAAGATCAACTGGTGCACGTCGTCGGCCGCCTCGGAGCGCGCGTCGAGGCCCTGCGCCTGCGCTTTCGCGAGGATCCGCGCCGTGTCGAGTCCCTGGCCGTCGTCCGCCACGACCACCACCGCCCGGTCGGCCACGGTCGCGGCCCGCAGCGTGAGCGTCGCTTCCGCGGGCTTCCCCAGCCGGCGCCGCTCGGCCTCGGGCTCCACGCCATGGACCACCGCGTTGGTGAGCAGGTGCACGAGCGGCTCGCCGAGCCGGTCGAGAATCGTCTTGTCGAGCAGGGTGTCGCCGCCCTCGGTGACCAGGTGGATCGGCTTGCGCTCGTCGCGCGCCACGTCGCGCACCATGCGCGCGTAGCGGCCGAACACGGTGGAGATCGGAAGGAGGCGCGTCTGCATCAGCGCGCCCTCCAGCCGCTTCATGGTCGCGCCGACCGCGCCGATGACGCGGTCCAGTTCGGCGAGCTCGTCGCAATGCCCGAGAATGGCCCGGAGCCGCCGGTGGACCTCCGGCAGACCGGACTGCTCGATCATGGCTTCGCCGAAGATCTCCAGCAGCGTATCCAGCTGGCGGAAGTCCACCCGAATGGTGCCGCCAGCGTCGGTGCCGACGCCCCGATCCGTGCGGCGCCGCTCGAGGCGGAGCGGCGCGGGCGTCGCCGCCTCGGCCGGTTGTGCCTGGGCACTCGACCGGACGTGCGCGACGTAGGTGTCCGCCGCGGCGGCGCCGTCGGACTCGAGCGCGCCGCGGATCAGGTCCGCGAGCAGCCCGCCCCCCTCGACCAGCAGCGCCGCCGCCTCCTCGCTGCGGGCGGACGGGTCCGCGAGGAGGCGCACACACAGGTCTTCGAGCGCGTGCGCCACCATCTGCATGGGGCGGAGCCCCATCATCGCGGAATTGCCCTTCAGGGTATGAAGCCGGCCCTTGAGCGCGCCGAGATCGCCGGCGTCCCGGTCACCCGCGCGCCACTGCCGTTCCACCGTGAGCAGCGCCTCCGCCACGCCTTCCGCGAGCGGCAGGCACTCCGCGATGTACTCGTGCATCAGCTCGGCGAACGCGTGGTCCCGATCCATCGGTCAGGCGGCGGGACGCTCCCGCTGGAGTCGGGCGATCAGACGCTCGAGATCGGCGGGGACGAATGGCTTGCGGAGATAGTCGGTGGCACCGGCCGCGCGGCCGCGCGCTTCATCCTCCGGCGTGCTCTCGGTGGTCACCAGTACCACCGGCACTTCGGGGTGCAGCGCCTCGGCCCGCCGGCGCTCGAGAAACTCGAGCCCGTTCATTTCGGCCATGTTGAGGTCGAGCAGGACCAGGGTGATCTCGGGATGCGCCGCGAGCAGACCGTAGCCCTCCCGTCCGTTCATGGCGTGGAGCAGCGTACTTCCCGCGAGTGCCCCGCGGGAGAACACCAGCCGATACATCTGGTGGGTGAGCGGTGAATCATCGACCAGGAGGAACGTGCCGGGTCGGGCGGTTGTCATCGAGCTGACCTCCAGGAGGTCGCACGGCGTCGAGCGGCGTGCGTTCCGTTGCGCGCCACCGGCGGCCGGGGGACCACCAAGCGATGAGCGGATCGCGAACTTGTTGCCGAAGGGCGACTTAGGCGGGGGCAAATCACATACCACCGTTGCAACAACGCGCTAAGCGGTTGTGCAGCTTTCGTCTTGCCGCGCTACGATCCCGCCCGTGCGCCGCGGCTTCGTGCAAGTTGCGCCATCGATCACTCGATGCGGACGGCTACCGGATGCGCCAGGGTGCCGGCAGGGCCGCGTGCCGCCGCGTCAATGGAGTCTTCGTCCCACATGACTAGGCTGGCAGGCCACCGGCTCGCCGCGAACGTCTCCAGATCCTGCGCCGAGAGTGAGCGCTCCTTCACCGGCAGGTTGTTGAGGTCGGCTCGGTACGGGTGGGTGTGCCACGTGCCCACCACCCCCGGGATGCTGTCGCAGCTGCCCGCCACGGCGAGCTGGAGCTGCTTCATGTTCCGCGCGGGCACCCAGCCGGCTAGGTGCACGATGCCCCCCTCCACCCGCCCGACAAGGCAGCCGAGGTACTCCCGCTGCGTGGGCCGGATCGTGCCGAGCATCTTCTCCAGGGTGTTGAGATCGGCGAGGTGATCCCAGTTCCGGTTGAAGGTGCGGAAGACGACGCTCATCGAGTCGCGTACGGCGCGGGGCAGCGCGATGGCGGGCTCCAGAGGGGGGCGCCACGCCACGGCGATACCGGCGAGCACGAGCAGCAGGAGCGGGATGCTTGTGCGGCGGGTCATAGTCCGAAGATACTGTACGCACCCTCCCCCGCGTCCGGATGCTCATGCGCCGCAGCACGGTCGTGACCCTGCTCGCTCTCGCCGCGTTTGCGGCGATCCTCCTCTACAACACCCTCAGGTCCCAGCGCGCGGAATGCCGGGTGCTCGTCGCGTACGACGGCCGGCGGAACGGCGCCGTCGCGTCCGGCGCTACCGCCGAGGATGCGGAGCGGGAGGCCCGCACGGCGGCGTGCGGCCCGATGGCCAGGGGCATGAACGCATCCATCGCGTGCAGCAACACGCCCCCGGTCGAGAAGGAGTGCCGCACGCTGTGACGGCGCCCCGTCTGCGGCTGCCTCATCCCCTCGTCCTGCTCCTCGCCTGTCTCGCCATCGCCTCGGCGGCGAGCTGGGTCGTGCCGGCCGGTCGGTACGATCGGCGGGAAGACCCCGAGCTTGGCCGTACGGTCGTGGTGCCGGGCACCTTCCACCAGGTCGAGCAGGCGCCGGTCGGACCCTTCGCGGCCGCTGTCGCGGTGCCGAAGGGCCTTGCCGACGCGGCCTCGGTGGTGTTCCTCGTGTTCCTCGTGGGCGGCGCCTTCGCGGTCGTAGAGCAGACCGGAGCGCTGAGCGGCGCTGTCGGCTGGCTGGTTGCGCGGCTGGCGCGGCGGGAAGCACTGGTGATCCCGATCGCGAGCGGGGCGTTCGCGCTCGGGGGCATCGGGCTCAACATGCAGGAGGAGATCATCGCGTTCGTGCCCGTGCTTCTGCTCCTGGTCCGCCGGCTCGGCTTCGACCCGCTCACTGCGGTCGCGATGAGCGCGGGGGCGGCGGCGGTCGGCGCGGCCTTCAGTCCGATCAATCTATTTCAGGTCGGCATCGCCCAGCACCTCGCGCAGCTCCCGCCGCTCTCCGGCGGCACGTTCCGCAACGTGTTCCTGCTGCTGGCGCTCGGGATCTGGGTGGCGGGGACGATGCGCTACGCCAGGAAGACGCAGGCGGGAGAGGGCGGGAGAGGGCGGGACCAGGAGGTGGCTGGGGCGTCCGCACCTGCAGCCGTGACCTCCGTGGATTCCGCCAAACACGGAGTCATCCTCGCGATGGTGCTCCTCGCCTTCGGGCTCTTGGTGCTCGGGATTCTCCAGCTCGGCTGGGGATTCAACGAGCTGTCGGCGGTTTTCTTCGTGATGGGCGTCGCGGCTGGGCTCGTGGCGGGATTCGGCTGGTCGGGCACCGCCGAGGCGTTCGTGTCGGGCTTCCGGGCGATGGCGGGGGCGGCGCTGCTGGTCGGATTCGCCCGGGCCATCTACATCGCGCTCGATGAAGGCCGGATCCTCGATTCCCTGGTCTACGCGCTGTTTACCCCGCTCGAGAACCTGCCGCTGGCCGCCTCGGCGATCGGGATGATGGCGGCGCACACGCTCATCCATATCCCGGTACCCAGCGTGAGCGGCCAGGCCGTGCTCACCATCCCGATTCTCGTTCCCCTGTCCGACCTGCTCCAGCTCTCGCGACAGGTGACCGTGCTCGCCTACCAGTACGGGACCGGCCTCTGCGAGATCCTCACGCCCACCAACGGCGCCCTGATGGCGATACTCGCCGCCGCCGGCGTGCCGTTCGACCGGTGGCTCCGTTTCGTCGTCCCGCTCTGGGCTGCGCTGTTCGGGCTGGGCGCGGTGGCGGTGATGGTAGGGATTGCGATCGGCGTGTAGACGGGAACGGCCGAACCTGCGGCATCTCGTATGCGTTCTATACCAGAGGGAGCGGGTGACCCGGCACACGGGCCGAAGTCCCGGAATGGCACCAGTGTTGCGCTGATGGACCCCGGACCACCGGAAGGCAGGGCTGGTTCAATGGGAGACGTACAGATCCGCGAGATGGAACAAGACGGCGATTTCGCCCTCTGGTTCTCGGAGCTGCTGGCCGAGACCGAGGAGGCGGAGACGAGCGGGCGTGCGGCGGAAGACCGCTATCTGGTGCTGAGTAACGACATCGGCGACTGGATCGGCGGCCTCCACTTCACGCTGCGCGGCGGCGTGGCGCATCTCGAAGATCTGGCGGTACTTCCGACCGAGCGGCACCAGGGCCACGCGCACCGATTGCTGGCAGCGTTCGAGGGCCATGCGGTCGAGGCCGGCGCCCACCTGGCGGAGTTCTGGACCGACGACCTGGAGTCCGAATCGCTGCTCGGTGCCCTCGGGTGGCGCATAGTGTTGCGGCGTGAGGGCTACATCGGGCACCGCACCTGGGTGCTGATGGAAAAGGGCCTGCGGCCGGATCCTGACACCGCCTGACCTCCTCCGGCGACGATTGGCTTTCGGGGGACCAGCCGCAGTATGTTTGCGGGCTGGTCTTCCTGCGTTTTGGACCGCGACATACACATACGCCATGAGCCTGACAGACTCCGCACGCGTGCTGCTTTCCAAGATCGAAGTGCTCCGGGACCTCGAGGCCAAGGTCCGGGAGATGATGGACGCGCACGAGCAGAAGCGCGACCTCTGGTATCCCTCCGACCTCATCAGTCCGCCGGCAGGAACCTGTCCCGACACCTGGTACGGCGAGCTTCGGAAGCGGGCCGCGGGGATCCCCGACGCCGCCCGGGCGGCGCTGGCGCTCAATACGCTGACGGAGGAGGGTTTGCCCCACTTCCACCGGCTGCTGGCGGTGTTCCTCGAGGACGACAGCTACTGGCGTATCTGGAACAACCTCTGGACTGCCGAGGAGGACCGCCACGGGGTGGTGTTGCACGACTACACCCGCGAGACGCGGATTCTCGATCAGCGAGTGTTCGAGGAGATGCAGTTCGAGTACCTCCGCGCGGGCTTCCATCCCGACTGGGACAAGGACCCCTATCGGGTGTTCGTGTACACGACCCTCCAGGAGCGGGCAACCCAGTTCTCGCATGCCGAGACCGGCAAGGTGGCCGGCGAGTACGAGCCGGCGATCGGCGAGGTGCTGGCGAACGTCGCCCGTGACGAGGCGCGCCACTACACGTTCTACCGGAACGTGTTCAGCCAGATCCTCGAGCGCGACCCCGACCAGGCGCTCCACTCGGCGTCCCTGATCATGCCGAGCATTCAGATGCCCGGGGCGAGCATGCCGGGGTTCAAGGAGCTGGCCGATGTCATCCGGCGCGCCGGCATCTACGGGCCGCGCGACTACCTCAAGATCGTCCAGGAGCAGATCCGGTACTGGCAGATCGAGAGCCTCACGGGCTTGAGTGAGCTTGGCCGGGCGGCGCAGGAGAAGATCATGGCCATTCCGGACCGGCTCCGCCGTGTCGCGGAGCTGATCGAGACCCGGAGCCGGGCCAAGACGTTCAGCTTCGACGTCGTGTTCAACCGCGAATTCGCGATGGAATGACGCGCCGCGCCGCGCGGGGGGTGCTGCTGGCCGCGGCGCTCTGGGGCTGCGGCGGCGCCGCGTCGGACGCGGGTCCGGACCGCGGGCGGGGGCTCGACGCGCTCCCGCCCGAGCTGCGCGATGCCGCGTTTCTGGGCCGCGAGATCTTCGATCTCGTGGATCGCGCCGCCGACTACAAGGGTTCTCATCGGGGCAAGCCGCCCCGCTCCCTCAAGCAGATGGGTCTCGACAGCCTCGCCGGGCCGGTCGTTCGGCGGATCACGACCGTGAGCGACTCGTCGGTCGTGACGGTCGGGTACCGGCAGCCCCGCGGGCGCATGGTGGCGTCGTGTGAGGCGAACGCACGGATCCTCGAGGAATCGGCCCTCAACGAGGGGAAGTTCACGCTCGTGTGCACCACGACATCCGGTGCGATCGCCAAGTACGAGGTCCCCGGCCCGTGACCGCCGCGCTGCTGATGGATGTGGTTCGATGGCTGGTCGTGGGTGCGCTGGCGTACGGGGCGGTCGTGGCGCTCACCCATTGGGCGGTGCGGTCCAAGACGCTGAGTCCGTTCGGCGTCTGGCCGCGCACGGTGCGTCGGCTGAGCGATCCGGTGCTCCAGCCGATCGAACGGCGGCTGGTACGCGCCGGCGGGATGCCGCAGAGCGCGCCGTACTGGCTGCTGGCGATCGTCGTGATCGGCGGGCTGCTCCTGGTGTCGCTGGTGAACTGGGGAATCGGGTTCGTGTACTCGCTGGGCATGCTGGCGGGAGCGGGGCCGCGGGCGTGGCTGATCACTCTGCTCTCCTGGACGTTCACGATCCTGCGCTTCGCGCTGCTGGTGCGGGTGATCGCCTCGTGGTTCGGCGCCTCACAGTACACGAAGTGGATGCGGCCGGTCGTGATCCTGACCGAGTGGCTGCTGGAGCCGCTCCGCCGGGTGCTGCCGCCGTTCGGCCCGCTCGATCTGAGCCCGCTGGTGGCGTACTTCATTCTCTGGATCGCCGAGCGGGTCATCGTCGGGGCATTCATCTGAGCCGCGCCGGCTTCCGAAAAGCCAAGCCGCGAATGAACGCGAATCAACGCGAATTGAGCGGTTGTGTTCGCGTTGATTCGCGCAAATTCGCGGCTTTCTTGTTGGTGTGATCGCCCCGACCCCCGACGGGATACGACTGCTCGTGCGGGTTCAGCCCCGGGCGGCGCGCACCGAGGTGGTGGGTGAGCATGGCGGCGCGCTCAAGATCCGGGTGGCCGCGCCACCGGTGGATGGAGCGGCCAACGAGGCCCTGGTCCGATTCCTGGCTGAGCGGCTGGCCGTGCCGAGAGCGGCCGTGACGCTCGCCGCCGGCACGTCGGGCCGGAGCAAGGTCGTCCTGGTCAGCGGTGTCACCCCCCAGGCGGCCGCGGCGAGGCTCGGCCTCTTGAACTTTCGGCCGCAAAGCCGGTAAGTTACCGGCGGAGTCCGACAATCGATCCGTGGCGATTTGCGGCAGCTTGCGGCCACGTTAAACAACCTGCTAAACGCCTCCCCCGGGACGTTTGGCTCCCCCGGGGTCTTTCGTTTTCAGGAGCGCCCGTGACCCGTTCCCTCTCGTCATCGTCCCGCGACGCACGGCTTGCCCGCCTGGTGCCGCTCCTCAAGGAGCGCATCCTGGTGCTGGACGGCGCCATGGGCACGATGATCCAGCGCTACGCGCTGGACGAGGCCGGGTTCCGCGGCGAGCGCTTCGCCGGGTGGAGCCGCGACGTCCGGGGCAACAGCGATCTGCTCGTCCTGAGCCAGCCGGGAATCGTCGGAGAGATCCACCGGGCCTACCTCGCGGCGGGCGCCGACATCATCGAGACCAACACGTTCACCTCGACGGCCATCGCGCAGGCCGACTACGGCACCGAGGGGCTGGCGTACGAGCTGAATGTCGAAGGCGCGCGGATCGCGCGCGCGGCCGTGGACGAGTTCGAGGCGAGGGACAATCGGCCCCGGTTCGTCGCCGGCGCGCTGGGGCCCACGAACCGTACTGCCTCGATTTCGCCCGACGTCAACGACCCCGGCTTCCGGGCAGTCACCTTTGACGAGCTAGCCGCGGCCTACGCCGAGCAGGCCCGGGGGCTCCTGGACGGCGGCGCGGACGTGCTGCTGGTGGAGACGATCTTCGACACCCTGAACGCAAAGGCCGCGATCTTCGCGATCGAGGGCGTGTTCGAGGAGCAGGGCGAGCGGGTGCCGGTGATGATCTCGGGCACCATCACCGACGCCAGCGGCCGCACGCTCTCGGGGCAGACCGCCGAGGCGTTCTGGTACTCGGTGATGCCCGCCCGCCCGCTTTCCATCGGCCTCAACTGCGCCCTTGGCGCCCGCCAGCTCCGGCCGTACGTGCAGGAGCTCTCGCGCGTGGCGCCGGTGTTCATCACGGCGTACCCGAACGCGGGGCTGCCGAACGCGTTCGGGGGCTACGACGAGACCGCCGAGCAGATGGCCGTGGTCATTCGGGAGTTCGCGGAGCTGGGCATCGTGAATGTGGTGGGTGGATGTTGCGGCACGACGCCCGAGCACATTCGGGCAATGGCGGACGCGGTGAAGGGGCTGCCCGCCCGCCGGCCGGCCACCCCACCCGTCCGCCTCAGGCTGTCGGGCCTCGAGCCGCTCGTCATCGGACCGCAAACGAACTTCGTCAATATCGGCGAGCGCACCAACGTCACGGGGTCGCGCAAGTTCGCCAAGCTGATCCTCGACGGCAGCTACGAGGCCGCGCTCGACGTCGCGCGCCAGCAAGTGGAGAACGGGGCTCAGATCATCGACGTCAACATGGACGAGGGGATGCTCGACTCCGAGCGCGCGATGACCACGTTCCTCCGGCTCATCGCCGCGGAGCCGGATATCAGCCGCGTGCCGGTGATGATCGACTCGTCCAAGTGGTCGGTGATCGAGGCCGGGCTCAAGTGCGTTCAAGGCAGGTGCGTCGTCAATTCCATCAGCCTGAAGGAGGGCGAGGCGCCGTTCCTCGAGCACGCCCGCCTGGTGCGCCGCTACGGCGCGGCCGCGGTGGTGATGGCGTTCGACGAGCGGGGTCAGGCCGACACCGCCGACCGCAAGGTCGAGATCGCCGCGCGGGCGTACCGGATCCTCACCGAGCAGGCAGGATTCCCGCCCGAGGACATCATCCTCGACCCGAACATCTTCGCGATCGCGACGGGTATCGAGGAGCACGCCGCGTATGGTGTGGACTACATCGAGGCCACGCGGCGGATCAAGGCGACCCTGCCGCACGCAATGGTGAGCGGTGGCGTGAGCAACGTGTCGTTCTCGTTCCGCGGCAACGAGGTCGTGCGCGAGGCAATCCACTCCGTGTTTCTCTACCACGCGATCCGCGCGGGCATGGACATGGGGATCGTAAACGCGGGCCAGCTGACCATCTACGAGGACATTCCCCGCGATCTGCTCGAGCGGGTCGAGGACGTGGTGCTTAATCGACGCGCGGATGCTACCGAGCGCTTGCTGGAGATTGCCGAGCGCGTCGGGCGAGAGAGGGCGGGAGAGGGCGAGAGAGGGCGGGAGCACCTCGAATGGCGCCAGGCACCGGTGCGCGAGCGGCTCACGCACGCGCTGGTCGAGGGCATCGCCGACTACATCGTCGAGGACACCGAGGAAGCCCGGCGTCTGTTCGACCGGCCCATCCAGGTCATCGAGGGGCCGCTCATGGACGGGATGAACGTCGTGGGCGACCTGTTCGGGTCGGGGAAGATGTTCCTGCCCCAGGTGGTGAAGAGCGCGCGCGTCATGAAGAAGGCGGTCGCGCACCTGATCCCGTACATCGAGGCGGAGAAGCAGGCGGCGAACGACGCCCGCGCCAAGGGCAAAGTGCTGCTGGCCACCGTGAAGGGGGACGTGCACGACATCGGCAAGAACATCGTGGGCGTCGTGTTGCAGTGCAACAACTATCAGGTGATCGATCTGGGCGTGATGGTGTCGGCGGCGAAGATCATCGAGACGGCGCGCGCGGAGCAGGTGGACATCATCGGGCTCTCCGGGCTCATCACGCCCTCACTCGAGGAGATGTCGTTCACGGCGGGCGAGCTCGAGCGCGAGGGGTTCCGCGTGCCGCTTCTCATCGGGGGCGCCACGACCTCGCGGATGCACACCGCGGTGAAGATCGAGCCGCGCTACCACGGCCCGACGGTGCACGTGCTGGACGCGTCGCGCGCGGTGGGAGTGGCCAGCAGTCTGCTGAGCGACACTCAGCACGAGGAGTTCGTGCGCGGCGTGCGCGACCAGTACCGGACCATAAGGGAGCAGCGGGCGGCAGCGGGGGACAGCGGGCGGGAACGGCCGACGATCACAGAGGCACGGACCAACCGGCTGGTCGTCGACACGACGACGCCTGCCCCGCGGCCCTGCTTCCTCGGCGTCCGGACCATTGCGCCGTATCCGCTCGCCGAGTTGGTCCAGTACATCGACTGGACGCCGTTCTTCCAGGCCTGGGAGCTCGCGGGCCGGTACCCCGCGATCCTCGACGACCCCACGGTCGGCGCGGCGGCGCGGAACCTGTTCGCGGACGCGGAGCGGATGCTGGACGAGATCGTCTCGGGAGAGCGCCTCGAGGCCCGCGCCGCGGTCGGCTTCTTCCCGGCCAACGCGGTCGGCGACGACATCGAGCTCTACGCCGACGAGAGCCGGCGCGACGTGCGCGCGGTGGCGTACACCCTTCGGCAGCAGCTCTCCAAGAGCGCCGGCCGGCCGAATCTCGCGCTCGCCGACTACGTGGCGCCGCGCGACGGCGGCGGCGCCGACTACGTCGGCGCCTTTGCGGTGACCGCGGGTCACGGGCTGGACGTGCTCGTCGCGCGCTACGAGGCCGCGCACGACGACTACTCGGCGATCCTCGCGAAGGCGCTCGCGGACCGGCTGGCCGAGGCGCTGGCCGAGCGGCTGCACGAGCGGGTGCGCACCGAGCTCTGGGGCTACGCGCGTGACGAGTCGCTGGCGAACGAGGCGCTGATCAAGGAAGCGTACCAGGGCATCCGGCCGGCCCCCGGGTACCCCGCGTGTCCGGATCACACCGAGAAGCGCACGCTCTTCGATCTGCTCGGCGCCGAGAATGGGGCAGGCATGAAACTCACCGAGAGCTTCGCGATGCTGCCGACGGCCTCGGTGAGCGGGTGGTACTTCTGGCGGCCCGAGGCGCGCTACTTCGGCGTGGGCAAGATCGGACGGGATCAGGTGGAGGATTATGCCCGCCGGAAGGGCATGGACGTGGCGGCCGTCGAGCGGTGGCTGGCTCCCAATCTCGCATACGAGCGGTGACGTTCATGTGCTACGAAACAACTGCTGAACCGCAGAGACGCAGCGACGCAGCGAACCGCAATGTGATGTGGTCTCATGGCCGGGGACGGCGATGCCGACTTTCCGCGATCTCCTGAACGACGGCCGGGTGCATGTGTTCGACGGCGCCATGGGCACCGTGCTGTACGGCCGCGGCGTATTCGTGAACGTCTGCTACGACGAGCTCAACCTGAAGCAGCCCGGCCTGGTGCAGGAGGTGCACGAGGCCTACGTCCGCGCCGGCGCCGAGATCCTGGAAACGAACACTTTCGGTGCCAACCCGGTGAAGCTCTCCGCCTACGGCCTCGAGGAGCGCACCGAGGAGATCAATCGCGCCGCCGCGGGGCTCGCGAAGCGGGCGGCGCGTGGGCGCGCGCTGATCGTGGGAGCGATCGGTCCGCTCGGCATCCGGATCGAGCCGTGGGGCCCGACCGCCACCGACGAAGCGGTCGACCATTTCAAGCGTCAGGCCACCGGCCTCCTCGAGGGTGGGGTCGACGGCTTCCTGCTCGAGACCTTCAGCGACCTCGACGAGCTGCACGCAGCCCTCAGCGCGGTGCGCGCCCTGAGCGATCTCCCGGTCCTGGCGCAGATGACGGTGGGCGAGGACGGCATTACCTCGTACGGGACGGCCGTCGAAATCGTGGCCCAGCGGCTCACCGAATGGCCCACTGACGTCATCGGGCTCAACTGCTCGGTTGGCCCCGCGCCGATGCTGGACGCAATCGAGCGCATGGCGGCAACGACCACCCGGCCCCTGTCGGCCCAGCCGAACGCGGGGCTGCCGCGCGCGGTGGGGGACCGGCGCATCTATCTCGCGAGTCCCGAGTACATGGCGCAGTACGCGCGGCGGCTCATCCAGGCCGGGGTGCGCTTCATCGGCGGATGCTGCGGCACGACGCCGGAGCATGTCCGACGGATTCGCGAATGCGTGGCCGACGCGGCCCCGCACCGGATCACCGTTGTCGACCGCCACGCTCCCCTATCCACCACTGACGTCGGACGCGATCCCGTCCCGCTCGCGAAGCGTTCCCGTTGGGGGGGACGACTCGCGGCCGGGGAACTCGTCAGGTGCGTCGAGGTCGTTCCGCCGCGCGGCTGGAACCCGGCCGAGATGCTCGAGCAATGCCGCGCGCTGAAGGTGGCGGGAATCGACGCGGTGAACGTGCTCGATGGCCCGCGGGCGCAGAGTCGCATGGGGGTGCTCCCCGCGGCTCTCATCATCGAGCGGGAGGTCGGCATCGAGACGATCTTCCACTACACCTGCCGCGACCGCAACATGCTTGGCATGCTCAGCGACCTCCTGGGTGCCGCAGCGGGAGGGCTGCGGAATGTCCTGATCGTGACCGGCGATCCGCCGACGGCGGGCCCCTACCCCGATGCAACCGCGGTGTTCGACATCGACAGCATCGGCCTCACCAACGTGGTGCACCGGCTCAACCGCGGGCTCGACCCGGGCGGCAACCCGCTGGACCAGCCCACCCGATTCGTGATCGGGGTGGCCCTAAACCAAGGCGCTGTGGACTTGGAGCGCGAGCTGGAGCGCTTCGCCTGGAAGCTCGACGCGGGTGCAGAGTTCGCGACCACCCAGCCGGTCTTCGATCCCGAGCAGCTCGCCCGGGTGCTGGAGCGCGCGCGGCCGTCCATTCCCGTCATCGCGGGCATCTGGCCCCTGACGTCACTGAGAAACGCGGAGTTCCTGGCCAACGAAGTGCCGGGCATCACGGTGCCTTCGGCCGTGATCGAACGGATGCGGCAGGCGGACGGCCGCGGGCCGGAGGCTGCACGCGCTGAAGGCGTGCGCATCGCACAAGAGATGTTCGACGCGGTGCGGGGACTGGTGCAGGGAGTGCAGGTGAGCGCGCCGTCCGGTCAGGTGTCCGTCGCCCTCGCGGTGCTCGAGGGGCTCTCGCCGACCCATCGCGCCTCCGCGATCAGGTGATCAGCTCGAGGATGCGCCGGTAGCGGGCGTCTGCCCCCTCGAAACCCAGATTGCTCACGTAGACCTTATCCACGCCCACCTCGCGTAGCGCGCGGATCGATCGCGCGCAAACCTCCTCGGGCGAGAGTCCCGAGGCGAAGTCGCGCGCCACTCCTTCGGCCGGCACCGGGAAGAAGTCGCCGAGCTGCCCGAGCGTGCGCGGATTCGCACTCCGATAAAGGAAGACGCCGAACACACCGGGATACGTCACGCCGCGACGTGTCGCTTCCACGAGGAACCGCTCGACCTCGGCGACCGAGTGGTGCGACACGATCTGCGTGAGATAGAACTCGCCGGCGAACTCCGGATTCAGAAGGAAATCCACCTGGCGGGCGGGGTCGCGATGGGGATTCACCCAGCCGCCGAGGTTGAGCGACGGAGCCCAGCCACGCACACGCTGGCGGAGCTGGTAGGCGTGCGGGACGCAGCGGGGCGGGCCGGCCGACTGGTCGCCGCCCACCACGGCGACCGCCTCGAAGCCGTGCGAGGCGGCCCGGAGCGCGTAGAGGCGGAGGTAGTCGAGCGGGTGCTTGCAGGTGAGGAACGGCACCACCTTGGCCGTGGGGAGCTCGCCGGCGAGGTTCGCGGTGAGGTGCGCGAGATTCTCCTCTTCCGACTGGCCCACGGCATTGTCGGTGAGGAAGATGAGCGTGTCGTGCCGCGCGAGGCGCCGAATCGAGTGGTAGGCGTCGATCCAGGCGTCCAGGCTCTCGGCGTACGAGAGGCCGGTGCGCGGGGGCCGGAGCTCGACCGCGAGGAGGGGGCTGTCTTCGCGCAGGCGGCGGAGCACGGACGTGACGGGCGGCGAGGGGGCCGCCGATATCGGCTGCATGAGGCCGAAACGTAACAGCCTCTCGAAGCCGGGCCGGAGAATCCCGCTTCCCGGGCCAAGCCGGCGCGCCCCTCCCTGAACCGCTCGGTCGCCTCGCCGGCCGCGCCCGCGGCCGGACGATCGTACGCGCGGAGCCGCCGGCAGCCGTCCTGCCGGAGCTGATCGAGCACGTACCCGTAGCGGCCCATCGCCGCGTCGTGATCGCCGCCCAGCGACCGCGCGACGCGCAGCATCGGTTCACTGAACGCCCCGAGAAACGCCGACCAGGCCTCGTGGCCCGCGGGATCCGCGGCAAGGAGACGGACCAGCTCCGGGGGCATTCAGGGGAACGCCATCCGGCCGAGCATGCTCTCGAGGCGCGGATCGGACCGGAGCGGGTCCAGCCGCGGATCCACCTTCAGCAGCGCCATCCAATGGGTCCGCTCGGCGTACCCCTTCTCCAGCCACGCGATCGCGTCGTCGTGCGCGCCCAGGCCGGTGAATGCCACCGCGATGTCGTACGCCGAGACGTAGCGGCGCTCCGCCATCGCAAGCAGCTCGTCCACGACCTCCTGCGCCTCAGCCCGCCGTCCCGCCAGCGCCAGCCCATGGGCGAGAAATGACAGCCCTACGGGGTCGCGTCCGAGCAACCGCACCGCGTCGCTGAACCGTTCGACCGCCTCGCCCGCCGCACCGGTCTGCTCCAGCGAGAGCCCGTACCACAGATGGGTCACCGCCAGGTCGGCGTCGATCTCGAGGGCCCGCCGCTGCTGGGCGATCGCCTCGGGATAGTGCCGCGCGAAGTAGTAGCCCCAGCCGAGCGCCGCGGTCTTGATGGGCGAGAGCGGATCGAGATCGACGGCGCGCTGGAACGAGGCCAGCGACTCGTCGAACCGGCCGAGGATCGCCAGGCAGTTGCCGTACCACTGGTGCGCGGTGGCGTAGCCCGGGTTGCGCTCGATGGCCTGGCGAAAGTTGCGCTGCGCGCCGGCCCAGTCCCATTCGTAATACATCTTCACGTAGGCGAGCGTCGGATACGCTTCTCCGAGCGTCGGATCGAGTCGCAACGCCGTTTCCGCCGCCACTTTGGCGCGGGGGAATGCCTCCGCCGGCGGGAGCGCCGTATAGAAGCCCAGCAGAACGTAAGAGTCGGCCAGGCCGATATGCGCGAGCGGATAGTTCGGATCGCGCTCGAGCGCCTGTTCGAAGTACGCCAGCCCGTGGCGCAGCGCGTCGTCGGACCGCCGGTTCCACAGCAGCCGTCCCTTGAGATAGAGCGTGTACGCCTCGAAGTCGTCGGTGGCGGACTTGACCAGCGACCCCGACGACGCGCCCAGCAGGCGGAGCTTGAGGGCGCTCACGATCCCGCGGGAAATCTCGTCCTGGATGGCGAACACGTCCTCCATCTCGCGGTCGAAGGTCTCCGACCAGAGCTGATAGCCGTCGGCCACGTTCACGAGCTGGACGGCGGTGCGGAGGCGGCGGCCGGCCCGCCGCACGCTGCCTTCGAGCACGCATTCGACGTTGAGCTGGCTGCCGATGCTGCGCACGTCCTGCTGCCTGCCCTTGAAGGCGAACGCGGACGTGCGCGACACGACCCGGAGGCCCGGCACCTTGGCGAGCGCGTTGATCAGCTCGTCGGTCATGCCGTCGGCGAAGTACTCGTTCTCCGGATCCGGGCTCAGGTTGGCGAACGGGAGCACCGCGATGGAGCGCTCCGCCCGCGGGGCGGAGACGACTTCGGTGGGAGCGCCGGGCACGAGCGCCCGCGCGAGATCGCCGGCAGTCGAGAAGCGCTCATCGGGCGTCTTCGCGAGCGCCCGCTGCACCACGCGGTCCACCCAGGCCGGGACGCCGTCGGTGGCGGAGCGCATCGAGGGCACCGGCTCGGTGATGTGTCTGGCGACGACCGCCTGCGCGTTCGGCCCGCGGTACGGAGGGTGGCCCGCCAGCATCTCGAACACCACGCAGCCGAGGGCGTACACATCGGTGCGGCCGTCCAGCTCCGCGGCGCCCATCGCCTGCTCCGGGCTCATGTAGGCCGCCGTGCCGATGGCGAGCCCGGTCTGGGTGAGGGACTCGCGCTCGGTGGCGGCGGCGCGGGCCACACCGAAGTCGGCGAGCAGCGCATGACCGTCGGAGAGCAGAATGTTGGCGGGCTTGACGTCCCGATGGACGACCCCGCGGCGGTGGGCGTAGTCGAGCGCGTCGGCCACCTCGCGAGCCAGGCGCAGCGCGTCGTCGAGCCCCAGGCATCCCTCGCGCTCGAGCCGGTGGCGCAGGCTTTCGCCCTCGACGTATGGCATGGCGTACCAGAGCCGCCCTGCCGCATCGCCGGAATCGAACACGGGGAGGATATGGGGATGCTGCAGCCGCGCCGCCAGGCGGACTTCGCGGAGGAACCGCTCCGCCCCGACCCCCGCGGCGATCTCGGGGCGAAGCACCTTGATGGCTACCGGCCGGTCGTGCCGGAGGTCGCGCGCGAGGTAGACCGTGGCCATGCCGCCGCTGCCGAGCTCGCGCCCGAGCTCGTACCGATCCTGAAGAGCGTGGGCGAGCGAGACCGTTGTCTGGGGCACGCGGCGGCCGGTTGGGGACGCCCCGAATCTGCCGGGCGAGCCCTCCGCCCGCCAGCGCTACGCGGAGCGCACCGGCCGCGGAGCGCCCCACCGATCAGCGGTCGGCGTCGTTCGGCATGTCGGCAGTGTCCGCCTGGATTCCGGCCCCTGGGGCATACCCGGTGCCAGGCTCGATACCCACACCCGGCTCGTAATCGGTTCCGGGCGTGTAGCCCGTAACCGTCGAGTGCACCGGGGGGCTGGCGCGGATGCCCTGACCCTCAGACGAAACCCTTTGCGCGGTCGAACCCACGACGGTGACGCCCAGCACGACTGGGCGGGTCGGCTCCAGCAGCGTCCTGAGCGTCTCCATCCACCCGGCATCCACCAGCGCGAAGATACCCGAGCTACCCGGCGCCAGCGCGGTGCGCACGGTGTCGACCACGCTCGTACCGGCCTCCCCCTGCCCGCCGCTGGGTCCCAGGAGCGCGGTGAACCCTCTCAGGAACACCGAGCGGCCGAGGGTGCCGCCGACCTGTTCCTGCACCGTGATCTGACCGCTCAAGTCTTTCGCCACGATGGCGTATGCCCCGTTGCGATCGGCGGCGAGCGATCCTCTGAGCCCGCCGAACGTGGCCGCGGCGGCCTCCTGTCCCTCGTACACGGCGTACACGAGCTGCCCTGATGCCGCCTGGATCTGTGCGTTGAGCGCTCGAGCGACCAGGGGCGTGCCCCCGCCGGCCAGCAGCAGCAGCGCGGCGCGCCTTCCCCAGACCCGGAACTTCGGTGCCATGATCGTTCCTCCGGCAGTTATCTTCCTGCCATAGACGCACACCTTCCACGAGCCAGCGATGACCGACGTCACCAGCGCCGCACCCGCCCTCAGCATGCTGAGCGAGGAAGAGGAGCTCTTCCGCTCCACCGTCCGCGAGTTTGCCGAATCCGAGGTCCGCCCGCACGTGACGGAGATGGACGAGGCGGGGTGCTTCCGGCCCGACCTCATCGCCAAGTTCTTCGAGCTCGGCCTCATGGGCATCGGAGTGCCGGAGCAGTACGGCGGGGCCGGCGGATCGATCTTCATGGCCACGCTGGCCATCGAGGAGCTGGCCCGGGTGGACGCGTCGGCGGCCATCTACGTGGACGTGCACAACACGCTGGTCAACAACGCGGTAGGGCGCTGGAGCACCGACGAGCAGAAGGCGCGGTTCTTCCCGCGCCTCACCACCGAGCTGCTGGGGGCCTTCGCGCTCTCGGAGCCCGCGAGCGGCAGCGACGCGTTCGCCCTCGAAACGAAGGCAGAGCGGGCGGACGGCGGCTGGTCGCTCACCGGCCGGAAGTTCTGGATCACCAACGGCGCCGAAGCCGGCTTCTTCATCGTCTTCGCCAATACGGATTTCGCGAAGGGGTACAAGGGCATCACCGCGTTCCTGGTGGAGCGCGACGTTCCCGGCTTTTCCATCGGCAAGCGGGAGAGCAAGCTCGGCATCCGGGCTTCCAGCACGGTCGAGCTGATCCTGGAGCAGTGCCGGGTGCCGGACGAGAACGTGCTGGGACCGGTGGGCCAGGGTTACAGGATCGCGATCGAGACGCTGAACGAGGGGCGGATCGGCATTGGCGCCCAGATGATCGGCGTGGGAACCGGCGCGCTCGAGGCTGCCGCGACCTACGTGAAGGAGCGCAAGCAGTTCGGCAAGGCGATCGCGGAGTTCCAGGGCGTGCAGTTCCAGCTCGCGCAGATGGCGACCGAGCTCGAGTCGGCGCGGCTCATGGTGTACAACGCCGCGCGGTTGAAGGATGCCGGCCGGCCGTTTGCGCGGGAGGCTGCGATGGCCAAGCTGCTGAGTTCCCAGGTGGCCGACCGCACCACGTCGAAGTGCCTCGAGCTGTTCGGCGGCTACGGCTACTCGACGGAATATCCGGCGGAGAAGTTCTATCGCGACGCGAAGATCGGCACGATCTACGAGGGCACCAGCAACATGCAGCTGCAGACGATCGCGAAAATGCTGCTCAGGTAGCGGTGAGCGGTGAGCGGTAAACGGTGAGCGGAAGGGGCTCCGGCTACACGGCTCGGGAGCCCCTTCTTACTGCTCACTGCTTACTGCTCACCGCTCACCGCTCACCGCTCACCGCTCACATCACTGTCCCGAATCGGGCGGCGTCGCCCAGCCACCACCCTGCATGGTGTCGACCGGCCACCCCGGGCCCGCGGAGGTGTCCGCCATGGCGGTGTCGACCGGTGTGATACCGGGCTGGGCCGAGTCAGCGGTGCCGGGGCGCACTGGCGCTCCCCCGCCGGTGGCCGAGTCGGGGTGTGCGCGCCCGACCGTATCGGGACTCACGGTCGTATCAGGACGCACTCTGACGGTGGCCCCCGTATCGGCCGTCGTCACGCGGCCGGTCGCGCCGGTATCGTCCCCATTTTCGGTGTTGCGCGCACACGCCAGCGAGGCCACCAGGGCCCCCAGGAGCGCGAAGCGCGCACAGTTGTCGATTCTCATCCCACCTCCTCGGTCGCTAGGCCGCCCCGGGCGGTGCGCCGCCCCGGGCTCTCCGGCGGCATCATACCTGCGTGTTTGGGAGGGGGGCTGTGAGTTGTGTCACCCGTTAGACCAGCCCAGATTGCGGGGTCCATGGATTTGCTGCCTTCGCGCCACCGGCGCCATCTCCGGAGGGCGATACGATGTTGCGCCGTTGCCGCAGTCGTGCTCCCAGCGCCGCTCGCCGCGCAGGACTCGACGGCGGCCGCACTGCCGGCCGCACTGCCGGCCGCACTGCCGGCCGCACTGCCCGCCGTCGCTCCGCCGCCGGATGGCGCCTGGCTCGATCGGATCGTGGAGCCATGGTACCGCGAAACCATTTCCCGCACCCGGGGTGAGTGGGGCATCGCGCTCGCCGACCAGAACGGTCGCCTGCTCTGGGCACGGAATCCCGATACGCCCCTGGTTCCCGCATCGACGGTGAAGGTGTTCACCACCGGCTTCGCGCGGAGCGTGCTGGGTGGCACCGCGCGACGACCGACGCGGGTGATCGGGGCCGGGACGTTGGAGCCCGCCACGGGTGAGTGGATCGGGACCTGGGGCCTCGAGCTCAACGGCGACCCGTCGCTCGAACGCGGGCCCGGCGAGGGGCCGATGCTTTACGACCTCGCGCTCCAGCTCGCGAGCACCGGTGTCCGGACGCTGGGCGGTCCGCTCCACGTGCAGAGTACCGACGGCCCGGCCGACGCGATCTATCCGGCCGCGTGGTCGCCGCGACACCGCGGACGGGTGTTCGCTCCGCCGATCGGTCCGCTGACGCTGCATGAGAACGTGATCTGGGTGACGGTGCAACCGGGCTCGAAGAGCGGAGCCAGACCGCGCATCGTCGGCGCCTCGCCGGACGGCATCCTCTCGCTCGTCAACGTGAGGGCGACGACCCGCGCGGGGCGGCGGTCGCGGCTCGCGCTCCAGCCGCGATCGGATGGGGGCTGGACGCTTACCGGCACAATCGGTCGCCGCGCACGGGTGCGCACGGTCGGCGCGCCGATGCGCGACCCCAAGGCAGTGCTGAGCGCCGCATGGGCACGGGCGCTCCAGCGCGCGGGTATCGCCTGGAATCCCAAGGCGCAGCCAGGCATTCCGCCGGTGGCTGCCGCCCCCCGGGTGCTGGCCGAGGTGTCCTCGCCGCCGCTCGACTCGCTGGCGAGCGAAGTCAACCGCCGGAGCCTCAACTACGCGGCTGAGCTGCTGCTCCAGTGGGCGGGCGGACGGGAGGCGGGCCCCCAGCGGCTCGCCGCGCATGTGCTCGAGGTCACGAACACCGCTCCCGGGCTCGCCCTCGTGGACGGCAGCGGCCTCTCGTTCGACAACCGGGTGGCGCCGTCCACCTTCATCTCCTATCTCGCGAACTATCCCGCGACTCCCGCGGGCCGGAACTTCCCCCAGCTACTGCCGCCCAACGGCAGCGGCACGCTGCACCGACTCGGCTCCGGTTTTCCGGGAAGCGGTGTGGTGCGGGCGAAGACCGGAACGCTCGGCAACGCCGCGAGCGTGGTCGGCTATCTCGGCCGTCCGGAGGGCACGCTGATCGTCGCCCTGATCTACAACGGGCCGCGGCAGCAGGCCGCTCGCCGGGCCCAGTGGCGCCTCTTCCGGCTGCTCGGCGCGGACGGCGTGGTCATCCCGAGCGACAGCGTGCCCGACGCGCTGGAGCCGGCGCTGGGTGGCGATGAGAGTGACATCCCCGCGGAGAGCGACAGCTTATAGAAGATCAAAAATCGACATGCGCGATCTCCCGCCCCTTCGGTTCGTTTGACCGCCCCGCCATCGGCTCCACGGTGAGCGCGGCCCCCATCACAGGCGCGGGCGTCGCCGGCATCGACACCGTCGCGAACGCCGGGCGATTGCCGTCCATCGGCAGCGCTACTGACCGCACCATCCCCGCCTCCGTCACGAACCAGAACTGATAGACCGTGCCGGCCGGCGCCGCCGGAAGCCCGTGCACAACCACGTTCCAGCGGTGCGACGTCTCGTCCTGAAAGATGAGGAGCCCGCCATGGTGGCCGTCCATCGCGATCTCGTGATGGACCACGCGCGCGGCGCGACGGATCACCGAGAGTGTGTCCTCGAGCGCGGCCAGCCGGCGGTCGCTGTCGGCTAGCAGCAATTCGACGCCGGCGCGGCGGCGATGCTCGCTGAAGCCGAGCCCGGAGGCGAGGATGATGGTTGCCGCGGCCGCGAGACCCGGGCCATAGCGCCGCCAGACGCGCGGCCGGCGGAGCACCCGCTCGGCCATCTGCCGGGTGAATCCCGGCCGGGGTGCGGCCGGCGCCGTCGCCATCGGCAGCCAGGCGAGCTCGCGCTCGAGCCGGGCGACTTCCGCACGGCACTCCTCGCAGCGGCGAAGATGGTCGGCGAAGAGCCGCTCCTCCTTGGGCTCCAGCGCGCCGGCGACCCACGCCGCGCGGTGCTCGACATACCAGTCGTGCGGCGTCACGGCACCCAATCCCGAATGGGCGCGAGGGCCGCACGCAACTTGTCGAAGGCGAGTCGGAGCCGGGTCTTCACCGTGCCCATCGGAATGCCGAGCTCCTCTGCGATTTCGGAGTGAGTGAGGCCGGCGAAGTAGGCGAGTCGCACGACGGCGCGCTGATCCTCCGGCAAGGCTCCCAGAGCTGCATGCACCGCGCGATGCACGTGCCAGCCCGGCTGCGCCGATTCGTCGGGCTCTCGGAACGGCACCGACCCCGGCCCAGCGACCTCGTACGCCTCGAGCCGCGCCGCCTTGCGCCGCAGGCGTCCGCGTCGGCGGAGGTGGTCGATGGCGCGGTTCCGCGCGATGCGGAGCAGCCACGGCATGAGCGTTTCGTACTCGTTCCCCAGCGTGCCGACCCGGTCCCACGCCGTGGCGAACACCTGCGACACGACTTCCTCCGCTTCATCCTGGTCCTGCAACATTCCTTGCACCAGGCCGAGCAGCCAGGGGGTCGCCACCTCGATGAGCTCCACGAGCGCCCGCTCGTCGCGCGCCACGAGCCGGGCCCGCAGGCCGGCCTGGCTCGCGAGTGCGATCGCGGGCGCCGGCCGATGCGCCGGCTGTCCGCGGGGCGGCGTCACCGCGCGGTCACTCCGCCCCGACCGGCATCAGCGGTCCCAGGCATTTCGGCGGCGGGGCCGATCGCCACCGAGGTTTCCTGCTCCACAGCACCACGTGGCTGAACCGGCTCAAATCGATCCCCGGTGGAAGGTCGAACCACTGCGTCCCCCCGAACCGCCTGAACTTGCCCAGAAACAGGGCATGGCTTCCATCGTGCGGCGAGGCCCCCGTGATGATACCTCACGGGCGCATCCGGGGCAGATGGCCGGCCGTCACTTGTCCCTCTTGTCCATCATCGCCCCACCCGCCGCGAGCGATGCCGTGCCCATCGCCACCGAGTACTTCTTGCACCAGAGCACCACGTGGGTGTACCCGCCCAGGTCGGTGCCGGCCGGCACATCGAACGCCTGCGCTCCGTCGAAGCGCGTGAGCTTGCCGAGGAACAGCGCCCCCTTGGCGGGCATCTTGGCAGCCGGGCTCAACACCACGTAGACGTCCGGGCCTTTCTCGACCGCGAAATCGCTGCCGAGCTTGAGCCGGGTCTTCCCGCCGGCGGTCGCGATCTCGTACGAGCCCTTCGCCTTGTGCCCCTCCGCCCCGGCGAACGTGCCGTGGGGTGCCATCGCCATCGTGTCCTTCTCCTTCGTCATCGTCTCCTGCGCCGCGAGCGGGGTGGCGGCCAGGCCGATGACCAATGCTACGGCCGGGATGCGGAACCGACAGATCATGTTCGCCTCGCTGGTCGAGTGGTGGAGTGGGTGTGCTGCCGGATGAGAAACGCCGGGGGGCGTGCGGTCGGTTCTCCCGCACGCGAAAGGGCGCCCATCCGACGAGGATGGGCGCCCGGGAAACTCCGCGGCGGCGCTGTTTCAGCGGGCTCGGCGGCTGCTCGCTACGATCAGCACGAGCCCTCCGACGACGGCCAGCCCGGCCAGCATCGGTGACAGCAGGACCGAACGCTCCCGCTCGGCGGTGACCTCGATGGGGCCTACTTCCGCCACCCGTTCCTCGCTCCTGAACGAGAAGCCGCCGGTGGAGAACATGATGATCCCTGCGAGGATCAGCAGCGCTCCAACGACGGCTCCCGGTCTCATTTCGACGTCCGTCAGACCGGGCGGCGACCCTGAATCACGCGGATCAGCACCACGGCGATGGCCAGCACCAGCAGGATGTGGATGAATCCGCCGAACGTGCTCCCCGACACCAGCCCCAACAGCCACAGCACCAGCAGGATGATGAAAATCGTCCAGAGCATGTCAAGCCTCACATGGCGACAGTCGGACCTGAGAATAGCGCCCGCCGCCCGAAGCCTGCGGTGACTGCTGTCACCGGCTCCTATTGCACTGCCCTGTGTGCATTTACCCGTCCCGCCCCGTAGTGATCGTCGTTACCAGGCTTGCCCAGGTCGTCGGCGGAGGCGCGGAGGCGGGCCTCCAGGTGGGAAGGCTGCAACGGCCCGAACTTGCCGACAATCAACGCCGCCACCCCGGCCGCCGCCGGGGATGACATGCTGGTGCCCGCGGAAAACGCCCAGCCACCGACGTTGGTGCTCAGCACCAGGTCGAGGAACCAGTCACCGTTCGGGAACAGCGTGAAATCGCCCCCGGGACCGGCGAAGTCGATGGCCGACTGGCCGAAGTTCGAGTACGAGGCCGGGCGGTCGAAGTTGGTGCCGCCGCCGGCGACGTTGACCGGCCCGGTGGCGGAGATCGCGAGGACGCCGACGGACTGCGCCGGCACGCTGATCAGGTTGCTGGTGTGGTCGAGGTCGAAGGGAACGCCGTCCGCGCCTCCGTTACCGGCGGCGGCGATGAGCAGCGAGCCCTGCTGCCGGGCGAAGCTGGTGACGCGGCTGAGGAACGAGGCGAGCTGCGCCGCAGCGTGGCCCTGACGCTCGAAATCGGCGCCGAGGCTCAGGTTGATGATGTGCGCGCCGCCGCCGCCCTGCGAGAGCGGCGTCGAGGCGTAGAGCAGTCCCTGAATCAGGCCGCCGAACGTGCCCCCGCCGTCGTGCAGCACCTTGACCGGGACGATCGTGGCGCGGGGCGCGATGCCGATGGTGCCCAGCGCGGCGGCACCGGCCACGATTCCGGCGACGTGCGTGCCGTGCCAGAAGCCGCCGACGTCGTCATCCCAATCGGTAGGGTTGCCGTTTTCGTCCGTCGCGAACGACACGGCGCGTGCCACGTCGATGTTGGGTGCGAGATCCGGATGCGGCGCCCAGATACCGCCGTCGAGAATGGCGACGCGAGCGCCCTGGCCCAGATTGCCGGCGGCCCACGCCGCGGGGGCCTGGATCACCTGCGGCGCCCACTGGAGCGCGAAAAAGTACGCGCCATCCTGGATGGCCGTTCCACCAACGCTGCGACCCGGCTTGTCGGCTGCGCGGGTGCGCGCCGGCGGAAGCCACGCGACGCGGCGGTCTTCGATAGCGTGTGCGATGCCCGCGATGCGGGCGGCCTTGGTCGCGAAGTCGCCGCTGCCCGAGCGCGCGATGGCGAGGCCCACTTGCGGATACGAGGCGATCAGCCGGCCGCCGGCGGCCTGCACCGAGCGGCCCAGCGCCGCCGGAAGCTTGTCTGTGGGCCCGGCGAGGATGTACTGACGCTCGCCGCCGAGACGGCCGACGGCGGCGTCCACCCTTTCCGATGGCGACGACGGCGTGTCGGTGCAGCCGAGCAGCAGGACGACCGCGGCGACGGCGCAGATTGTCAACGATGGTGGCATGCTCCACGATGCACCGGCAGCGCTCCACCGATCGAACCCGACGCGCGCAAGCCGGCGCAAAAAAAGAAAGGCCCGCCTCTCGGCGGGCCTTTCCTGCCTAGTACGATCGGGCTAAATCGCCCCGAGCGCCGCCGGCGCGTTGATCAGGCCTGCCCCGGTTGCGTCGGCGCCCCAGTCGAGCGTCTCGAACACGTTGAGGATCGGGTCGAACACGTTGGCCGAGCCGGGCGCAATGGGCACGGCAGTGTTTTCCAGCACCTGCTCCGCCTCCGCCTGTGTCAGGCTCGGCTTCTTCTGCGCCAGGAGCGCCGCCAAGCCCGCCACATGGGGCGAGGCCTGCGAGGTGCCGGGGACGAAGAAGAAGGACAGCTGTCCAAGGGCGCCCAACGCAAACGGCCCCACCACCCACGCGCCCGGCGCCGCCACATCCAGGTCCTGGCCGGTGAGCTCCCGGCTGGAGAAGTTCTCGATGAAGAAGTCGGCGCCGGCCGTCGGGTCCGGCACGTTGCAGGCAAACCACCAGTTGAGGAAAACCGGGGGGCCGCCGCCGCAGGCCTTCCACTGGTCCTTCCAACCCGCCGCCGCTGCCGAGATGACCGGCGGATACGCACCCGGGAAGTCCATTCCCGAGAGTGCCGAGTTGCCGGCGGCGGCGACGACGATCACTCCCTGGGCGATGGCGAAGTCGATCGCGGCCATCTCGGCCGCATCAAGCTCCGGTCCACCGAGACTCAGGTTGATGACCACCGGGGAATTGTGCAGGGGCCCGGCCTTGAGCGCCCCGATGTAGGCGATGCCGTGAGCAACCACGAACGACGAGCCGGAGCCGTTCTGGTTGAGCACCTTGACCGGGATGACGGTGACCTGGGGAGCGACGCCGTTCACCGGCACGCCCTGGATCAAGAAACCCAGAATGATGCTGGTAACGTGGGTGCCGTGGCCATTGGCATCGCGCTCCCACTTGTTGGGTTGCTCCGAAATGGCCGCGTTCCCGGTCTCGGAGCCGCCGCCCCCGAAGGACTTCGCGTACTGAGTGGCAATGCGCGCGATCGGGAAGAAATAACGCCATCTATCCAGCAGCCCTGTGTCGAGCACGGCGACATAGACGCCGGCACCGGTTTGCGTGACCTGACGGGCTGGACTGACCCCGAAATTGGTGACGTCAATTGCGTCGAGGTTGAAGGTGTTGACCCCGCCCGCGAAGTTGTTGAGCGGGATACTGACGTGGGGCGGAATCTTCCGCTCGCGGTCGGGCGACGCCGCGGCGACGAATGGCAACGCCCGGATGGCGCTGAGCGCCGAACTCCTTGCCCTCAACTGGACCGCATTCAATTCGACGATCCGGTCCGTGATCGACCCGTACTTGCCCAGCTCGGCCAGTTGCGCCTGGGTAGCGGGAGCCTTGAACACGACGTTGATACGAATGGTACTCTTGAGCGAGGAGGAAGCGAGGTCGGGAGAGGTATTGGCGTCGGTCGGCCCTGCGTTGTCACCGCAGGCGGCGACAAACAGGGCGAGCCCGAGCGCGAGCAGACAATTGCGCTTCATGGGATCCCTTTCACGCGGCAGGGGAACGTTCCGGAACGCAACCAGCCGCGCAAATTCGAGGCCCTGCGGGGCTGGATGAACCGGCGGCACAAGTATAGTCCCCATCGGCCGAACCGCTAGACAGGGGTGGAGGACCGTTGCGTCCACCCTGTCGCCCGCGCGACACACGGAGGCCGCCGCGCAACGACCACCGCCGCCGCCCGACACTCGGCCCTCGACGCTCGACACTCGACACTCCCGGCTCACCCCCGTACACTTCCTCACCCGTCGTTTCCGGACCCCCGCTCTCCTCAGGATCTCGCATGGCGACCGTCGCCCCGCCGCCTCAGCCCGAGGCGCCCGCGTTCCAGCCCTACGTGCCACCCAGCCAGCATCCGGCCGAGTTCACACCCAGGTCCCTGGCACTCGGCGCGATCCTCGGGATCGTCTTCGCCGCGTCGAGCGTGTACCTCGCGCTCAAGATCGGACTCACGGTCAGCGCCTCGATTCCCATCGCCGTCCTCGCCGTCGCCTTCTTCCGCACCCTCGGCCGCTCCACGATCCTCGAGAACAACATCGTGCAGACGACCGGCTCCTCCGGCGAGTCGATCGCGGCCGGCATCGTGTTCACCATCCCCGCGATCCTGCTCATGGGCTACGACCTGAGCATCGCGAAAGTGACGGTGATCGCGCTGGTGGGCGGCGTGCTCGGCGCGCTGCTGATGATCCCGCTCCGACGGGCGCTGATCGTGAAGGAGCACGGACGGCTCCCGTATCCGGAGGGCACCGCCTGCGCCGAAGTGCTGGTCGCGGGCGAGCAAGGCGGCCTGCGCGCGCGGCTCCTGTTCCAGGCGTTCGGCCTCGCCTTCGCCTACAAGTTCCTGATGGCCGGGCTCAAGGCGTGGAAGGAAGTTCCCGGCCGCGCGATCCCCGGCTACCCGGGCGCCTCGATCGCCGCGGAGGTCTCGCCCGAGCTCATGGGCGTGGGATACATCATCGGCCCGCGCATCGCCGGCTTCCTGTTCGCGGGCGGCACGCTCGCCTACCTCGTGCTCATCCCGGCGATCAGTCTGTTCGGCAGCGGCCTCACGTCGCCGATCTTCCCGGCCACGACGCTCATCTCCGAGATGAGCCCCAGCCAGATCCGGGCGAACTACGTGTTCTACATCGGGGCGGGCGCGGTGGCGTCGGCCGGGATCATCGCGCTCATCCGCGCGCTCCCGACGATCGCGTCAGCGTTCCGCCACGGCTTCCAGGACCTCCGCGGCTCGATGGGCGAAGCCGCCTCGCGGCTCCGCACCGACAACGATCTGCCCATCTGGGTCACCGTCGGCGGCGCGCTCGCCCTGGCGCTCCTGATCTCGGTGCTCCCCCAGGTCGGGGTGAACCTGCTCGGCGCCGCGCTGATCGTGGTGTTCGGCTTCTTCTTCGTCACCGTCAGCTCCCGGATCACCGGTGAGATCGGCGTCAGCGCGAACCCGATCTCCGGCATGACGATCGCCGCGCTGATCGGGACGACGGTGATCTTCTTCGCGATCGGCTGGACCGGCATCGACTACCGAGTGGCGGCGATCTCGATCGCGGCGGTGATCGCGGTGAGCGCCGCCAATGCCGGCGCCACGAGCCAGGACCTCAAGACCGGCTTCCTGGTGGGTGCCACGCCGCGCTCTCAGCAGCTCGCGGTGCTGATCGGCACGGTGACGTCCGCGCTCGCTATCGGCTGGACGCTGACGCTGCTCAACAACACATACACCACGGTCGTGCCCGAGCCGCACGCGGGCGTCGAGTTCCGGATGGAGGACACCCCGTCCGACCAGCGGAGCTACACCTTCTACGGCGAGAACATGGCGCACGCGGGGCAGGAATACCGCGTGCTCCGCGTGAACCTCCCGACCGAGGGCGTGGCCCCCGGCAAATACCTGGTGGATCCGAAGACGAACGAGATCGCCTTCCTGGTGGACCCCGGCATCGGCGGCAGGGTGAAGGAGCTGAACGGGTCCCCGGTCACCAAGCTCGACTCGCCCAAGGCAACGATCATGGCGCTGGTGACCGACGGCATCCTCACGCAGCAGCTGCCGTGGGCGCTCATCCTGATCGGCGTGTTCATCACGCTCGCCATCGAGCTGATGGGACTCCAGTCGCTGCCGGTGGCGGTCGGGGTCTACCTGCCGATCTCGACGTCGTCGGCGATGTTCGCGGGGGGCGTGATCCGCTGGCTGGTGGAGCGGCAACTGTCGCGCGAGGGTCGCTCGGCCGGATCCGAATCGGGTCCCGGCGTGCTCTTCTCGAGCGGGTTGATCGCGGGCGGCGCCATCGCCGGGATCTTCGTCGCCGGCCTGGCGGCGATGCTCGCCCGGCGGGCGGACGCGGCCGGCGTGCCCGCGGCCGATTACCTCGCGCACGCGGTCGGGCTCCAGCGGAGCGCGGGGGCGGTCGCCGCGAGTGACCTTTTCGCGATTCTGATCTTCGTCGCGCTCGGGGTCGTACTGTACCGGGTGGCGAGGCGCTGAACGGATGGCCGGCCAGCCGTCGGCAGCCGCCAGCGCGCGCATCATTCACCTCGCGCTGCTGTCCGGGGTGGTGCTCGCGAGCGGCGGGTTGCTCGCTGTGCGCGCCACCGGCCGGACCGGGCTTGCCCCGGCTCCCCCCGCGCTGCTCCCGGCGCTCATCGTGGTGGCGCTCACCACCGTGACGGCGGCTCTTTTCCTCAAAGCGCGCATTCCGGCACGTGGCTCCGGCACGAGCGACGACGCGTGGTGGGCCGCGAACCTGCGCCGGGCGATCCCGGTCTGGGCGCTCCTCGAGTCGGCGGCGCTCGCAGGTGCGGTGTTCTACTTCATCGGGGTCGGTCAGGCGGGTCTGATCGTGGCGGCGGCCGCGCTCGCGCTCCTCGTGGCGAACGGCCCGGGCCGGCTCATCGACCGCTAGCGGATGACGGAACAGGTCGTCGAGCTGATCGCGCTGCTGTTCGCGGCGGTGCTCGCGCTGGCCGCGGTCGCGCGCTGGCTCGTCGTCCCCTATCCCATTCTGCTGGTGCTCGGCGGCCTCGTGCTCGGCTTCGTTCCCGGGCTTCCGCCGGTGCGCATCAACCCCGACATTGTCTTCTTCGTCTTCCTGCCGCCCGTCCTCTGGGCGGCGGCCTTCTTCACGTCCTTCCGCGATTTCAAGGCGAACCTGCGGCCCATCGGGCTGCTTGCCATCGGACTGGTGCTGGCCACCACCGCGGTGGTGGCCGTGGTCGCGCGCGCGGTGGTGCCGGGACTCGGGTGGCCCGCCGCCGTCGCGCTGGGCGCGATCGTCTCGCCGCCGGACGCGGTGGCGGCGGCCGCGGTGCTCCGCCGCCTGAGAATCCCGCATCGCGTGCTCGTGATCCTCGAGGGCGAGAGCCTGGTCAACGACGCGACCGCGCTGGTGCTCTACCGAACGGCGGTTGTGGCGATGGTGACCGGGTCGTTCAGCCTGGGCGACGCGGTGGGCGGGTTCGTCCTGGCGGCCGTCGGCGGCGTCGTCATCGGGCTCGCGGTGGGGTGGATCGCACTGCTGGCCATGGACCGCCTCCACGACTCGCTCACCGAGATCGCCATCACCCTGCTCGCGCCGTACATCGCGTGGTCGCTCGCGGAGCGGGCGCACACATCGGCCGTGCTCGCGTGCGTCGCGGGCGGGCTGCTGCTGCGCCGGCACTTCAGCCGGGTCGTCGCGCCAGCCACCCGGCTCCAGGGGCGGGCGGTCTGGGACCTCCTCCTCTTCGCGCTGAACGGCGTCATCTTCATCCTGATCGGCCTGTCGCTCCGGGCGCTGGCCGGATCGGTGGCTCCCGGCGAGCTGCCCTCGCTCATCATCGAGGGACTCATCGTCAGCGCCGCCGCGATCGGCACCCGGCTCGTCTGGGTGCCGATCGCCACCGCTGCGCCACGCCTGATCCCGAGCCTGCGCGCCCGCGACCCGATGCCACCCTGGTCCAGCATTTTCCTGCTTGGGTGGACGGGGCTCAGGGGGATCGTGTCGCTGGCCGCGGCGCTCGCGCTGCCGTTCACCACCGCCGACGGCACGCCGCTCCCGTCCCGGGCCGAGCTGATCCTGATCACGTTCATCGTGATCGTCGTGACGCTCGTGGTGCAGGGGTTGAGCCTGGCCCCGCTGATCCGGAGACTGCGCCTGCCGGAGGACACGCATCTGGAACAGGAGGAGGCGCACGCCCGGGAGCAGGCCGCGGCCGCCGCGCTCGCCCGGCTCGAGGCGATGCCGGGCATCGTGGAGCACCACGCGGTAGCAGACCTGCGCGACGATTATCAGGAGCGCAAGCGCGCCATCGCGGAGCTGCGCGCGGGCGCGCCGCGCAGCTCGTCGCTGGCGGAGGCCGCCTTCAAGCGGGCACGGCACGAGACGCTCGCGGCCGAGCGGGGGGCGCTGATCGAGCTGCGCGACCGCGGCGACATCAGCGACGAGGTGCTGCTCACGCTGGAGCAGGAGCTGGACCGCGAAGCGGTGCGACACGGCCTCGCCCACGTGCGGCCTGACGCCTCAGGGGACACTACATGAACGATCGTTCGCTCAGGTTCCTCCGGTCGCTACTCGACACCCCGCGGCTTCGAGACCGCACCCGCCCGGGTCTGGCGCGCGGAGGCGGAGGAATTCGCCGACGCGGTGCGAGCCGACGTCGGCGGCAACTCCCTCGCCACGATCAACCCGGGCGGGACGCCGCGGCTAATGTTCGCCGGGCACATCGACGAGATCGGGCTCATGGTCGTCCACATCGACGACGAGGGCTACGCCCACTTCGATCCGATCGGCGGGTGGGACAGCCAGGTGTTCGTCGGGCAGCGGGTGCTCCTGCTGGGCCGGACCGGGCTGGTGCCGGGCGTGATCGGCAAGCGGGCGATCCATCTCATGGAGAAGGCCGACCGCGACAAGGTCTCGAAGCCCGAGGACCTCTGGATCGACATCGGCGCCTCCAATCGCGCCGACGCCGAGACCCGGCTCCGGGTGGGCGACGCCGGCGTGCTGGCCGCGACCGTGCAGGAGTTGCCCAACGGACGGATCGTGAGCCGCAGTCTCGACAACCGGATCGGCGCGTTCGTGGTGCTGGAGGCGCTGCGGCTCCTCGCGACCGACCGTCCCGGGGGCCAGGTGACCGCCGTGGCCACAACGCAGGAGGAGATCGCCTACACGACGGGTGGCGGGGCCCGCACGTCGGCGGTGTCGCTCGATGCCCAGGCCGCGATCGTGGTGGACGTGACCCACGCCACCGACTATCCCGGCATCGAGAAGAAGCGCCATGGCGACATCCGGCTGGGCGCCGGTGTGGTGCTCTCCCGCGGATCCGCGGTGAACGGGGCGGTGTTCGATCTGCTGGTCGCGGCCGCCGAGCGGGAGCAGATCCCGTTCACCATTCAGGCGGCGCCGAAGTACACCGGAACGGACGCCGACGCCATCTACACGGCGCATCGCGGGATCGCCACCGGCCTCGTCTCGGTGCCGAACCGCTACATGCACAGCCCGAACGAGATGGTGGCGCTGGAGGATCTCGAGCGGGCCGCTCGGCTGCTGGCGGCGTTCGCCCGTTCAGTGGACAGCGAGACCGACTTCGTGCCCCGCTAGCATTCAACTGCAGCCGCGAATGAACGCGAATGAACGCGAATCAACAACATCCAGCCGCGGATGAACGCTGATCAACGCGGATGACGCCAACAACATCAGCGTTCATCTGCGTCGATCCGCGGCTTTATTTGATGTATTCGCGTTGTTCGCGTTCATTCGCGGCCAAAGCTGTTCGTCCGCGGCTGCGACGAAAGTTCCCCGGCACGCATCGGAGTAGACACATGGCCGCCACCCTGGAAAGCACCGCCGAGCGGATGGCCCAGCTGCCCCCGGACGTTCCCCGGGACGCGATCATCGTCACCCGCAATCTGCGCCGTGAATACGCCATGGGCGGGGAGGTGGTGCGGGCCCTCCAGGGAGTGGACCTGGTGATCCGACGGAACGAGTTCGTCGCCATCATGGGCGCGTCGGGGTCCGGCAAGTCCACCTTGATGAATCTGGTCGGCTGCCTCGACAGCCCCACCGCCGGCGAATACTGGCTCAACGGTCACCGGGTGTCGGAGCTGGAGGACAACGAGCTCGCGCGCATCCGGAACAAGGAGATTGGGTTCGTCTTCCAGACCTTCAACCTGCTGCCCCGCGCATCGGCGCTGCACAACGTGGAGCTGCCACTGGTGTACGCCGGGATCGGCGCGAAGGAGCGGCGCAGCATGGCGGAGACGGCACTCACGCGGGTAGGCCTCGCCGACCGCATGCACCATCGCCCCAACGAGCTGTCCGGCGGGCAGCGGCAGCGGGTGGCGATCGCGCGGGCGCTGGTCAACCGGCCGAGCCTGCTGCTCGCCGATGAGCCGACCGGCAACCTCGATTCCACCACGAGTCAGGAGATCATGGGCTTCTTCGAGGAGCTGCACGCGCAGGGCCAGACGATCCTGCTCGTGACGCACGAGGCCGACATCGCGGTGCATGCCTCCCGCCAGATCCATCTGAAGGACGGACGGGTGGAGCGGGACTTCGCGACGTGAGGAGGAGACGAGGGCGGGAGAGGGCGGGAGCGGGCGGGAGCGGGCGCTTCGCAGCGCTGGCCTGGCTCGCCCTGGGTCTGGGGTGCCGGGAGCAGCCGATCCCCCCGCCCTGGCAGGCCGTCGCCGTCGGGCCGCGCGACATCGTGGTCACCGCCAACGCGAGCGGCACCGTGCAGCCCGATACCACCGTGGAAGTGAAGACCCGGGCCGCCGGCGAGGTACTGGAGGTGAAGGTCGAGACCGGCCAGACCGTGCGGCGGGGAACTCTGCTGCTTCGCATCGATCCACGCCAGCTGCGGAACGCGGTTGCACAGGCCCAGGCGGATCTCGAGGCGGCCCTCGCGCAGCAGACCACGACCCAGGCGCAGCGGGACCGCGCCGAAGAGCTGTTCCGGAGCGGCGCCATCACGGCGCAGGACCGCGAGAACGTGCTCCTGAGCTACGCGAACGCGAAAGCTGCGGTCGTGCGGGCCAGGGTGGCGCTGGAGAACGCCCGGATCCAGCTGGAGGACACCGACGTCCGCGCGCCCATCGACGGCACCATCATCGAGAAGGGTGTCGAGCGCGGCTCGGTGATTGCGTCTGCCACCCAGAACGTCGGCGGCGGCACGACCCTCCTCAAGATGGCCGACCTCGAGCTGGTGCAGGTCACCTCGCAGGTGGACGAGACCGACATCGGCAAGGTGGCAAAGGGCCAGCAGGCCACGGTGACCGTGGACGCGTATCCCAACCGGCCGTTCGAAGGCACGGTGCTCAAGATCGAGCCGCAGGCCGTGGTCAACCAGAATGTGACCACGTTTCCCGTACGCATCCGCATCGACAATAAGGGCGGGCGGCTCCGCCCGGGAATGAACGCCGACATCGAGATCCATGTGGGCGAGCGGCGCGACGTGCTCGCGGTGCCGAACGCCGCGCTCCGCACCCAGCGTGACGCGGGCTCGGCGGCAGCGGTGCTGGGGCTCGATGCCCGGGCGGTGCAGGAGCAGCTGGCGTCCGGGGGGCCGGCGGGCCGGCGGGCCAATGGACAGGATGGCAGGCGGGCGGGCGGGCGCGATACCCCGGTCGTCGCAACGCGGGAGATGCGGACCGAGCGGATGCCGGCGCGGAGCGGAGACTCACTGCCCGCCCGCCCGCCCGGCCGCCCGGCCGGCCAGACCGCCCGCTACATCGTGTTCGTCAAGGACAGCGCGGAGCCCCGGCCGGTCTGGGTGACCACCGGTCTCACCGACCTCGACTACACCGAGGTGCTCGACGGGCTCGCGCCCGGAGATTCGGTGCTGGTGCTGCCGAGCGCGAGCCTGGTTCAGTCGCAGCAGGAGATGCGCGAGCGGATGAACCGGGTCACCGGCGGCGGCGGCCTTCCAGGCATGCGTCAGCAGGCCGCGCCCGCCTCGGGAGCCGCCCCCGCCACCCCGCCGCGCTGAACGGCCCGCTCATGCTGCTCGGAGAGATCATCGCCGCCGCGCTCCAGTCGATCCGCGCCAACGCGTTGCGTTCCATGCTCACCGCGCTCGGCATCGTAATCGGCGTCGGGGCCGTGATCACGATGCTGGCGCTCGGACGCGGGGCGCAGAGGGCCGTGGAAGACCGGATCGCGGCACTCGGCGCCAACGTCTTCACCGTCTTCGCGGGCCAGGCGCGGAGCGGGATGGTGCGGATCGCCGACGCCACGGTCCTCTCCACCGACGATTACGCCGCGCTCCAGCGCGACGCGACCCTCCTCTCGGCCGTGGTGCCGGAGATGTCGCAGAACTCGCAGGTCAAGTACGGCAACCAGAACGCCAACCTCCAACTCGTCGGTACGACGCCGGAGTACCTGCCGGTGCGGAACTACACGGTGACGTACGGGCGGATGTTCACGGCGGGAGACAACGGCGCCCGCCGGCGCTACGCGGTGCTCGGTGCGTCGGTGCCGGAGATGCTCGGCGGCAATCCGGCCGCGATGGTCAATCAGACCCTGGACATCGGCGGCGTGCCGTTCGAGATCATCGGCGTGCTGAGCGCGAAGGGGGCCGCGGGCGGGTTCATGAACCCCGACGAGCAGATCCTCATCCCGCTGAACACTGCGCAGTACCGGCTGTTCGGCACCAAGCGGCTCCGCTCGCTCGCGCTGGAAGTGCGGGACGGCGTGCCGGTCGAGCAGGGGATGGTGGACGTGGAGCGGGTGCTGCGCCGCGAGCACCGCATCCGGCCCGGGCAGCCGAACGACTTCACGATTCGCGACCAGCGCGACCTCCTCGCCACCCAGCAGCAGGCCACCGAGGTGTTCACCTACCTGCTGGCCAGCATTGCGGCCGTGAGCCTGCTGGTCGGCGGCATCGGCATCATGAACATCATGCTGGTCTCGGTCACCGAGCGGACCCGCGAGATCGGGGTGCGGATGGCGCTCGGCGCCACTCGTGGCAACATCCAGCTCCAGTTCCTGATCGAGGCGCTGGTGCTCTGCGTCGCCGGCGGCATGCTCGGCATCGTCGTCGGCACCGGCGCGGCGGTCGCGCTCTCGCGCTTCCTCCAGTGGAACACGCTCATCTCGCCGTATGCGGTGGCGGTGGCGTTCGTGTTCAGCGCCGCGGTGGGACTCTTCTTCGGCATCTGGCCGGCGCGCCGAGCAGCGCGGTTGGATCCCGTCGTGGCGTTGAGATATGAGTGAACGCTATCCGCTATCCGCTCTCGGCTATCCGCTGGCTGTATGACCGATGTCGTCGTCGTGGGCGCGGGCGCCGCCGGGCTTGCGGCCGCCCGCTCGCTTGTCGCCGCCGGACTCGCCGTCCAGGTGCTCGAGGCACGAGACCGGATCGGCGGGCGCATCCTCACCCACCACGCGCCCGGCTTTCCCCTCCCGCTCGAGCTCGGCGCCGAGTTCGTCCACGGCTGCCCCGGCGAGATCTGGGAGGTCGTGCGAGCGGCCGGCCTCGCGATCGTCGCGGTCGGTGAGCGACACGACCTCGCGCGGGACGGCGGCCTGGTTCCCGCTCCCAGCCTGGGCGGCCCGCTCGCGGAACTGACGACGCGAGCCCTCGCCCTCGACGTCGACCGGCCGATCGCGGATCTGCTCCGGGGAATGTCGCTCACGCCCGATGCGGCCGCCGTGCTGCTCCGGTACGTCGAGGGGTTTCACGCGGCGGACGCCGAGCGGGCGAGCGCCCGCGCATTCGCCAAGGTCGAGAGCGGCGAAGGCTCCGGGTTCAGCACCGGGTTCCGCATCCTGAGCGGCTACGCATCGCTCGTCGATCACCTGCGCCGCGGCCTCCCGGCCGAGGCGGTCGAGCTCGGTGCGGCGGTGACCCGCATCCGCTGGGCGCCGGGCTCCGCCGACGTCGAGCGTGCGACTGGCGCGCCGATACGCGCGCGGGCGGTGGTGGTCACCGTCCCGGCCGCGGTGCTCGCGGGCCGCGCGGGGCCGACGTTCGATCCCGCGCTGCCGGCGAAAGATGCCGCGCTCAGGGATATCGCCACCGGGGCCGCCGTTCGGGTCGTGCTCAGGTTCCGCACGAGCTGGTGGGATGAGCTGCCGGGGGCTCAGCACGCGGACGCTCCGGTCGGTTTCATCCACCTGCCCGACGCTTCGTTGCCCACGTGGTGGACCCCTGCCCCGGTCCGCGCTCCGCTGCTGGTGGGTTGGGCCGGCGGTCCCGCTGCGGCGCGCTTTGCGGGATGGGAGGACGACGCGGTGATCGCCACGGGCATGGACACGCTGGCGACCGCGTTCGGGCTCTCCACAGCCCGGCTCCGTGAGCTCCTCGTGGATGGGCGCACGCACGACTGGTCCGCGGACCCATGGGCCCGCGGCGCGTACAGCTACCCGATCGCCGGCGGCGAAGGCGCGCAGTCGCGGCTCGCCGAGCCGGTGGAGGGAACGCTCTTCTTTGCGGGAGAAGCGACGCACACCGGTGGGGAGCACGCGTCGGTGCACGGCGCCATCGAAACCGGCCAGCGGGCGGCACGCGAGGTCATCGCCTCACTCCGCTGAGTCGACCAGTACCTCGGCCGAGCCGTCCGCGGCGTACCGCACGATCACCCGCCAGGGACGGCAGCAGACCTCGCAATCCTCCACGTACTTCTGCGCTGCCCCGCCGCCAGGATCGAGCGCGATCTCCACCGCCTCGCCGCAGTAGGGGCAGACGACCATCGCGCCGGTCTCCGCCGTGCCGTCGCCGAGCGGAAACTCTTCGTCGAGGAAATCGGCGTCGCCGGAGGTCACGACGTGCAGGCCACCACGGCGGCCGGGCGGGGCAAGGTGTCCGGCGCCGCAAAGACGGCGAGGTACCCCTCGGCGGGCTCGAGCTTGTCGAACGAGACCTCACGGTACCCCAGCGCCGCCATCTCGCAGCGGAGCAGCGCCGGCGGCGTGCCGTGGGACTCCGTGGGGCGGTCCGAATCGATGACGGCGACCCTTGCCCCGGGCGCGAGCGCGGGATGCAGGTTGAACAGGAAATCGTAGGGCCGGGCGATCTCGTGGTACATATGGGAGAGCAGGGCCAGGTCCACGGACGCCGGGGGCAGCTTCGGGTCGTCCGGCTCCCCGAGCATCAGCGTCACGCCGGCGATGCGCTCGCGCGCCAGCCGCGCGGCGAGCGTATCAAGGATCGTCTGGTGGATATCCTCGGCGTATACCGTGGCCCCGGATCCGAGCCGCCGGGCGAGTCGCGTGGTGTAGTAACCTGCCCCGGCCCCGATGTCGGCGACGCGGGTGCCCGGCGCGAGCGCAAGCAATGTGAACACCCGGTCCGCCTCTCCCACGCGGTCGCGGCGGACCTCGGTGTCCCAGGCTGTCGAGGCGATGCCGGCCACCGGACGCCGCGCCGGCGGAAGCGCGGAATCGGCGGATGCTACGCGGCCCGACTGGGCGCACGCCGCGCCGGTTGCCCCAAGGGCGAGCGCGGCGGAGACGAGCGTCGGTCCAAGGCTGGATCTCACGATTGGGCTCACTTGCCAAACTCCTGTTCCGGGAGACAATATCGGTCCTCTCTACGGACCGCCTTCCCCGGAGTTACATGCCGCGCACACGCATCCTGGGCACCGGGTTCGCCGTGCCCGACCGCATCGTCACCAATCACGATCTCTCGGCGCTGATGGACACGAGCGACGAATGGATCCGTGCCCGCACGGGCATCGCCGAGCGGCGATGGGCACGGGAGGGGGACACCGGCGCGGCGCTGGGCTGCCGCGCCGCGCTCAAGGCGATGGAGGCCGCCGAGCTCCAGCCGTCCGACCTCGACGCCATCGTATTCGCCACGTCCACGCCGGATCACTTCGCCCCGGGCAACGGCGTGTACCTCCAGCGGCTGCTGGGCTGCCGGCAGATCCCGGCCCTGGATGTCCGCACCCAGTGCAGCGGCTTCGTGTACGCGCTGTCCGTGGCCGACGCGTGGGTGCGCACGGGCTCCTACCGGCGGGTGCTCGTCGTGGGAGGCGAGATCCAGTCCACCGGGATGGACGTGAGCACGCGAGGCCGGAACACCGCGGTCCTCTTCGCGGACGGCGCGGGCGCCGTGGTGCTCTCGCCGACCGACGAGCCGGGACGCGGCATTCTCGCGTTCGACCTCCACTCCGACGGTGAATACGCGGAGAAGCTCTGGGTTGATGCGCCGGGCTCGATGTACCATCCGCGCATCAGCCGGCAACACCTCGACGCCGGTCGCCACTATCTCGAGATGGACGGCAAGGAAGTGTTTCGCCACGCCGTGGCGCGGATGCCCGAATCGGTGCGGGCGGTGCTCGCCGCCGCAGGCGAGCGGCTGGAGGAGGTGGGATTGCTCGTGGCGCACCAGGCCAACCAGCGGATCTCCGAGATGATCCAGCGCGGCCTGGGCCTCCGGGACGACCAGGTGTACAACAACATCGAGCGCTACGGCAACACCACCGCCGCCACCATTCCGATCGCGCTGGACGAATGCGTGCGCGCGGGGCGGGTGCACCCCGGCGATCTGGTGGTCCTCACGGCGTTCGGCAGCGGCTTCCTCTGGGGCAGTGCGGCGTTGCGCTGGTAGCTGTGAGTGCGAGTGCGAGTGCGAGTGCGAGTGCGAGGACACTCACACTCACACTCGTCAAGGGTATTTCCTCGCGTAGTACTCCGCCGTGCGCGTCGCCCGGGCGCGGTAGAGCTCCTCGTCGTCGTCCTCCACGTCGTGCACGAACAGGTGCAGCGAGCCGGGCCACATCGTGGCCTGGAGCGACCAGTTGCACGACGGCGCGACCAGCACCCACTGCAACGCCCCGCCGCCCGCATCCGTCAGGTGGATGTCGCTGGCCCGCTCCAGCGGTACGCTCGCCGGGATGCCGGCCATCGCCGCCTCGAGCGGGTCGAACGCCAGCTCCGCATTCGCCCACGTCCGGAAATTGACGGTCCCGTGCAACGTGTCCTCGCCGTTCGGAAGATCCAGCTCGGTCCGCCATTCACCGAGCAGGTCCCACGCGTGGTCCATCGGTCCGATATCGGGTACCTGGACGACCGGATGCTTGGGCATGGCAGGCCTCCGTGGGTCCACAGGTGTCTGAATCTTTCGGCAGTATGTTCCGTACTGTAACGTGCCCGTTCAACCCTGTCACCGAGCCCGCTCATGTACGCAACGCTCGCTCTCGTTCTCAGTATAGCCGCCGGTTACGGTGGTTATCGGATTGCTCGTGACTTCGTCCGCCGGCGGCTGCGCTTCGTCGATGCCGTACGGTCGCCTTGGGCGCCCTGGATTGCCGGGGCCGCCGCCGCGCTGCTGGCTCTCCCCCTGACCCTGCTGCCGCTCGTGCCGCTCGGCACCATGTTCGTCGCCGCGGTCGCACTGGGTACCGGCATGGGGACCGCAAGTGGCGTGCGAGCCCTGGACCGCGCCGATTGGAGTCAGCGACAGCTACTGCCTTGAGCGTTATACCCCCGGAGACGGTAGTGCGGTGCGCGCTGTCACAGGGCCGCGGCCCGCGCTATGATTCCGCCATGGCCACCGTGCACTGCGTCCGCTGCCAACACGAGCGAGACCGCATGGCGTTCCAGCCGTTTGCCAACGAGCTCGGACGCCGCGCCTTTTCGGAGATCTGCACCGTGTGCTGGAGCGAGTGGCTCCGCACCCAGCAACAGCTCATCAACCACTACGCACTGAACCTTCGCGACCCGCAGGCGAAGGACTTTCTATTCAAGCAGATGGAGCAATTCCTCTTCCAACCCGCCGCGGAGCGATGACCGGTGCGACGGCGCCACTCCCACTCACACCCGCACTCGCATTAGAAGGTGGCCCCCAGCCGGAACACCAGATCGATGCCGGGCCCGCTCGGCTCCAGATCTTCCACCATACCGATGCGCCACTCGCGCCCGCCGCGGGTGGCGAGAATCCACCCGAAATCCAGGGCCAGGTCGTGCTGGTCCAGCGCCGGCAGCATCACGTCGTCGTAGTACGGCGAGTGATAGAAGAAGTTGGCGAACAGGGACTGCCGGCCCCAGAAACGGAACCGCAATCCCGACGTCGCCGACAGGAAGAGCTCCCGGTGGAAGTCGGCGAGCGCTCCTTCGCTCGGCGTGAAGCCCACGCCGAGGCTGCCCTCGTAGATGAAGCGGGACGAGAACGGCGCGCGAAGCGTCGTCACCGCGTTCACCGAGACCGTGCCGCGGCCGTAGCCGTCCGGACCGATGCTGGTCGGCAGCGTGACGGATCCGACCGTCTGGAGCACCGAGTTGAAGCGGTAGCCGACGCCGAGTCTGAGGTCGCCGAGGAAGAGCCCGGAGCGGTCGCGGACCACGCGGGTGCCCGACGGCGCGGTCAGGTCGTACGCGAACGCATTGCGGGGCCGGGCGTCGCGCTCGGGCATCGCGATGCCGAAGAGGTCGTGGTACCACTCCAGGAAGCCGTCGAGGAACCCATCGTAGGCTCCCAGGACCGGCAGCTCGGCGATGGCGAACGTGCGCGAGCCCAGATCTCGCACCACGCCGAGCTCGAGCCGCATCAGCTCCGCATCGAGCAGCCAGCTCGGCTGCGGGAACGGAAGGTTGTACTCGATGGCGCTTCCGTAATCGAGGCGGATGCTGGCACGCCAGCGGCCGGGTGCGGGATCCACATACGGCTGGAACCCGAGCGCGCTGCGACTCGCGGCAGCCGGATTGATGGGGGCCCATGCCGGGAGCCCCTGGCCGGCGCCCGCCGAGGGACATCCAAGCAGGAGACCGAGCGCGAGCCGCCACCGGGCGGCTCCGGAACGCAATCGTCGACGCGCCGAGCGACTGGCAGTTGGCGTTGGCAAGCGCTGCTCCGTGAGACGGGATGGTGCCGATGATGTTCAAAGATAGGCGGATGGGTGCCCGCGCCGCCGCTCCTGCTTGACGCCGTCTCCGCCGCGGGGTAGACTCTCAAACGATGCAAGGCACCCGCTGCTACTGGTTCTTCTACTTTGCCTGTCCCGGCGCGGCTCGACGGCCGTCCGGTTCCGGTGGTAGCGCGCGCTAGCCCACTCGAGAACGGACCCTTCGACGCCCCGCCGGCCTTCCGGCGGGGCGTCGTGTTTGGTTCACCATCGCGGAGCAGACACCCGTATGCGCGTAGCCATCCAGGGAGCCGTTGGCTCCTTCAGCGAAGCCGCCGCCCGTTGCCGGTGGCCCGAGCTCGAGGCGGTCCCCTGCCGGGACGTGCAGGACGTGGTCACGGCGGTCCGGGAAGCGAGTGCCGACGCCGGCATTCTCCCCATCGAGAACTCGCTCATCGGCTCGGTGACCACCACGTACGATTTGTTGCACGAGGCGTTCGGCGACGGGCGCCTTCAGCTCACGCACGAGATCCTCCTACCGGTGCATCACACGCTCATCGGACTGCCGGGCGCGACGCTGGAACAGGTCCGCCGGGTACTCTCGCACCCGGTGGCGCTCGGGCAGTGTCGCGTCTGGCTCGGCAAGCACCTGCCGGAAGCGGAGCTGGTCAGCGCGTGGGACACGGCGGGAAGCGTCGAGATCGTGGCGCGCGAGGGCAATCCGGCGTTCGTGGCGATCGCCTCGCGCCACGCGGCCGACGCGTACGGCCTGGTGCCGCTGGCCGAGCGCATCGAGGACGACCCGACCAACCAGACGCGTTTCCTCGCCTTCGCACGGGCGGACGATGCACCCCCGCAGGACGCGGCGCAGCCGTTCAAGACCTCGCTCATCGTCTGCGTGGACCACAAGCCCGGGAGCCTCGCGCTCACCCTGCAGGCGTTCGGCGCGCGAGGAGTCAACGTCATGGCCCTGCAATCCCGGCCCGAGCGCTCCAGGCCATGGACCTATCGGTTCTACGTGGACGTCGCCGGTTCGGCCACGGACCCGCGCGTGGCCGAAGCGCTGGAGGAGATCGAAGCGCTCGCAGCGGAGCTCGTGATCCTGGGGACGTACGAGGCGTCGCCCGATGGCGCACTCCGGTTCGCCGCGCCCATCCCCACGCCGGCGCATCACATGAAGAAGCCGGAGGTCCCGCTGGTGGACCGGCGCCGCAGGCCGGAGGGCACGGTGGTGGAGGTCGGCCGGCTCCGGTTCGGGGGCTCGGAGCCGGTACTCATCGGCGGCCCCTGCTCGGTGGAAAGCGAGGCGATGATCCTCGAGACCGCGCAGGTCGTGGCGGGCTCGGGCGGCGACATGCTCCGTGGCGGCGCGTACAAGCCGCGCACGTCGCCGTACGATTTCCAGGGTCTCGGTGTGAAGGGGCTACGCTATCTGGCCATCGCCCGCGAGCGCACCGGCCTGCCGGTGGTGACCGAGGTGCTGAGCTGGGAGGAAGTGCCGCTCGTGGCGCATTTCGCCGACATGCTCCAGATCGGCGCGCGCAACATGCAGAACTTCTCGCTGTTGCGCGCGGCGAGCCGGAGCGGCAAGCCGATCCTGCTCAAGCGGGGCGCGGGAGCCACGGTCGAAGAGTGGCTTATGGCAGCGGAGTACGTGCTGGCGGAAGGCAACCCAAACGTGGTGCTCTGCGAGCGCGGCATCCGGACGTTCGAGCGGGCGACGCGGCACACACTGGACCTGAACGCGGTCGCGCTGGTGCGCGAGCGCACCCACTTGCCGGTGGTGGTGGACCCGAGCCATGCGGCGGGGGTGGCGTCGCTGGTGATTCCCCTGAGTGCCGGCGCGCTCGCCGCGGGGGCGTGCGGCCTGATCGTCGAAGTGCACCCCGACCCGTCGAAGGCGCTGAGCGACGGGTACCAGAGCCTCAACCCCGAGCAGTTCGCGGAGCTGGCCCGGCAGGTGCATCCCGGGCGGGCGGAGCGGGCCCGGCTGGTTCCTGCTTGAGGAGTGTGAGTGTGAGTGTGAGTGTGAGTGTGAGGGGTGACTCAGGCGCCCCTCGTCACTCACACTCGCACTCACACTTCAGGGTACTGTGGTCCGGCGCCGCCCGACGAAGAGCCGGTAGAGGAACAGCAACAGCATGGCGCCGAGAACGGACGCGATGATTCCGGGACCCGAGCCCGGGTTGTCGTACCAACCCATGGCGCGGCCGAGGAAACCCGCTAGCAGCGCACCCGCTACGCCCAACAGCATGGTCACGATGAAGCCGCCCGGGTCGCGGCCCGGCATGAGCAGCTTGGCGATGGCGCCAACGATCAAGCCGATGATCAAGGTCCACAGGAAGTCCATAAGCCCTCCGGGGGGTGGACCAGAGATATAGATCGCCCATGCGGCGCCCTCTGTGAGCGGGCGCACACGGCGGGACTAGCGCTCTTCGGTGGGCGCGGCCAGGCTGGCGGTCAGACTCTCCCGTTTGCGGTTCCGCATGATATCCAGCTTGAAGCGCTCGCCACCGTCGTAGCTCCGGAGGATCCGCAGCAGGTGCAGCGGGCCGTCCGGCTTCCGGCCATCCACCGCGAGCACGACGTCCCCGCCCCGAACGCCCAGCCGGGAGCCCCGAGGAGCGTTGATGACCAAGACGCCGTCCTCGGTGCCGAAGTACTGGCCCAGATCGGCGTTGAGGGGCGCGAGCTCGAGCTCCGCGAGATCACCCGCGACGAAGAGCTCGAAGGCCGGCGCGGGCAGCTCGATCGGCCGGCCCTCGAACAGCGGAACACCGCGCATCCCGGGGCCGACAACCATCGACAGACCCCGTGGCAGCCGCCTGCCCTCCATATGCACCAGCTGGTCGGCGTCGGTCACGAGGGAGGTCGTGCGCCGCTCGGTGCCCCGGCGGTAGTCCACTGAGACGGTATCCCCGGGCTCCAGCCGGGCGGCGAGCCGGATGAGACGGAGCCCGGGGAGGGAGCGCCCGCGCTGGCCGCGATCGAGGGGGGACTCGAAGAGGGCCTGTCCATCGAGCCGGGTGATGACGTCGCCGGCGCGCAACCCGGCATCGGCGGCGGGCCCGCCCGGGGTGACGAGGTCCACGTAGGCACCGATCGAGTCGCTCTCGCGCGCCTGGAGGTTGACTTTGAGCCCCAGGCGGGCGCGGCGGGAGATGATGACGTCGGGGAGGGCCTCGACCCGGAGCTCGGCCTGGTCCGGCTGGCGGGGGTCCTGTGCCGCCGCTCGGGCAGCGGGCAGCGTGGAGGCCAGCGCGGCGACCGCCAGAAAGGACCCGCGCACGACTCAGAGCCCCACGTTGCTGGCGCGGGTGACGTGGACGTCCACCAGCGCGTCCAGCAATCCCACCCGCTCCCGCCAGAGCTGCAGCTGCCGGTTCTCGCGTGACGCGTCGGGGGTGACGTCCAGCAACTCCAGCTCCTGGTCGAGCGCCGCGATCCGGTCCTCGATCTCCTGCGCCACCCGTGCCGTACGGCCGTCGAGCACGCGGGCGTCCGGGTTGTAGAAGTCGATCGCCTCCTCGAGTGCGCGCGAGCGCTCCATCGCGCGCGAAATCTCCGTCGTCGCGACCGCGGGCTTGGGTCCCTTGACCCCGCCGAGCGACGCCGCGACGGCGATCGAGGCGGCGGCGACCAGTCCGGCAAAGGAGATACGGCGGGCCCGGTGGAGCCGGTAGGCCCGCCGCTCAGCCGCGAGCTGCGCCTGCACGGCGGGCCATCGGTCGCGCGACGGGCGGAGAGTGGGAAGCGCCTTGAGCCGTGCCACCCGCTGGTGCAGCCGATCCAACTCGTCTCGGCACGACTCGCAGGCGTCGAGGTGATTACGAGCCGCCTGATCGCCCGGCTCGAGGCCCGGCTCCCGGAGCGCGATCAGCTGGTCCATGGTGAGATGCGTCATGCGACGGACTCCTCCCCCAACCACCGGCGCAGCCGTCCGTGCGCCCGGGCGAGCTGGGACTTGGAGAAGCTCGTGGTCTTGCCCATCATGCCGGCGATTTCCTCGTGGGTATATCCCTCGACATCATGGAGCCAGACCACGGCCCGGGACACCTCGGGCAGCCGCTCGAGCGCGGCCTCGAGGTCCATCCGGAGGTGGTAATCATCCCGCACCCGGCCCACGACCTCGTCGTGCAACTCGTCGGTATCCCGATACTTGTTTCGGCGGAGCCGCATGAGCGCTTTGCTCGCGGCGATGGTGCGAACCCAGCCCCAGAGGCTGCCGTCCTCCCGGTACTGCCCGATGCTCCGGCAAACCTCGAGGAAGGTCTCCTGGAGCACGTCCTCGGCATCCTCCGCGGTGCGGCAGATCCGGCGGGACAGGTTGTAGACGGGGGCTTCAAACGCGCGGTACAGGGCCTCGAAGCCGGCGGGGTCGCCCGCCTTGGCCTGGGCGACGACGCTCCGGGCATCGGCGAGCAGAAACGAGTCCATGGAGAGCGTACGTGTCATGACGGGTTAAAGATGCGGGGGGCGGACGGAGAGTCGCAAATCCTGGAAGAGCAGAAGAGCGGAAGAGCCGAAGAGCGGATGGAACCGCTTCCACGGGGCCGTCCAGCGGCTCTTCTGCTCTTCCGCTCTTCTGCTCTTCTATACTTCGAGGCATGACGCCCGCCCCCGCGGCCTGGCTCCACCACCTCCAGGATGAGGCCGACGCCGCCTTCCTCTACCGGGAGCTCGCCGGCGTCGAGCCCGACCCCGGCCGGCGGGAGATCTACCGGCAGCTCGCGGGGGTCGAGGACCGGCACGTCGCCGCCTGGCGCGCGCTCCTGGCCGAGCAGGGGCACTCCGCGCCCGAACCGGTGCCGTCGGGCGGGGCCCGGTTCCGAGCCTGGGTCGCCCGCCGGTTCGGGGGGCGGCTCCTCCTGCCGCTCCTGCTCCGGGAAGAGGGTCGGGAGGTGAAGGGCTACCTGGACCTGTACCGGGACCAGCCCGACGGGGCGGCGGGACCCACTGCCCTCCAGCTGGCGCGGGAGTCGAAGCAGCACGCCGACCGCCTCGCCACCATCACCGGCGCGGGCCCCGAGCCATGGCACCGGCACGGGGCGGGCGGCATCCTCCGGAATGTGGTCTACGGCTTCAACGATGGCCTCACCGCCAATTTCGGACTCGTGGCCGGTATGATCGGCGCCCAGGCCGGCTTCGGCGAGGCGAGCCACGCCGTGCTCGTAGCAGGCGTGGCGGGGATGGTGGCCGACGCGCTCTCGATGGGAAGCTCGGGCTACCTGGCGGCGAAGAGTGAGCGGGAGGTGCTGGACCACGAGCTGTCCATGGAGCGCGAGGAGATCCGCCTGATGCCGGAGCTCGAGCGGGAGGAGCTGAGCCTGGTCTACCAGGCGAAGGGGCTCCGGCCGCCGCAGGCGCACGCGCTCGCCGAGCAGGTGATGTCGGATCCGGACCGCGCGCTGGCCGAGCAGGCGCGGGAGGAGCTGGGTATCGCGGGAGAGCCGGGCAGTCCGATGCGCGAGGCGTGGGTCACGGGGACGGCCACCGCGCTCGGCGCGTTCATCCCGGTCGCGCCGTTCCTGGTGAGCACCGGACGCTGGGCGATCTGGACCGCGTTCGCGCTCGCGATGCTGTCGCACTTCGCGGTCGGCGCCGCCCGGAGCGCGTTCACCGGCCGCGGGGTGATCCGGAGCGGCATGGACATGTTCGTGGTCGGGCTGGGCGTAGCGGGGGTGGGCTATGTGCTCGGGGAATGGATGGTTAGGTGGTTGTGAGCTATCGGCTATCCGCTATCGGCTATCCGCTATCCGCTATCCGCTATCCGCTATTCGCGCGCACCGCCGTCGCTCGGTGGTCGCGGCAGTTTTGGGATGACCGCGGCCAGGGCGGATAGCGGATAGCGCATAGCGGCCCCCGCGACGTATCTTGGCGGCATCCTTGGAGGTCCATATGCCACGCAGGATCGCCCCGTTCGTCGCCCTGGCCGCCGGCGGCGCCGTCGCGCTGGCCATCGCGGGCTGGTACACCGCGAATCTGCCCGCCGCCGGCCGCGTCAGGACCTATTACGTCGCCGCTGAGGAAGTGGCGTGGGACTACGCGCCGAGCGGCACGAACGCCATCACCGGCCACCCGTTCGAGGGCTTCCAGAGTGTGCTCACGTCGAGCGCACCGGACCGGATCGGGCGGGTGTACAAGAAGGCCATCTACCGCGAGTACACCGACAGCGGCTTCAGCACGGTCAAGCCGAGGCCGGCCGCCTGGGAGCACCTCGGCATCCTCGGCCCGCTGCTCCGCGCCGAGGTGGGCGACACCATCCGCGTAGTGTTCCGGAACAACGCGAGCCATCCCTACAGCCTGCACCCGCACGGCGTCATCTACACGAAGTCATCCGAAGGTGCGCCGTACGCAGACGGCACCAGCGGCGCCGACAAGGCGGACGATGGCGTGCCGGCCGGGGGGACCCACGTCTACCTCTGGCCGGTACCGGCGCGGGCGGGTCCGGCGCCGGGGGAGGGCAGCTCGATCATCTGGATGTACCATTCGCATGTCGAGGAGGGGAAGGACGTCAATGCGGGGCTGGTCGGGCCGATGATCATCACGGCCAAGGGCGGCAGCCGTCCGGACGGCACGCCCAAAGACGTGGACCGGGAGATCGTGACGCTGTTCGGTGAGTTCGACGAGAACGTGAGCTGGTACTTCGAGCACAACGCAAAGACCTACGCGGACTCGGCCAAGGTGCCGCGGAACGTGACCTTCGCCGATCCGGCCTACCTGGTCAACCTGCGGGAGACGATCAATGGGCTGAGCTTCGGGCACACCCCCGGACTGACGATGCAGAAGGGCGAGCGGGTACGTTGGTACGTCTTCGCCAACTCGAATTTCGAGATCCACACGCCGCACTGGCACGGCCAGACGGTCGTGGCGCACCACATGCGAACCGACATGGTGCACCTGATGGCGATGCAGATGCTGGTGGCGGACATGGTGCCGGACAACCCGGGCGTGTGGATGTTCCACTGCCACGTGGCGCCACACCTGGATATGGGGATGCAGTCGCTCTTCACGGTGTCGGAGGTGGTGGCGAAGAGGTGAGCGGTAAGCGGTGAGCGGTGAGCGGTAGGCGGGGAGATCCGGCGTGAACCGGACCCCCGCTTTGTTTGGCCGGCTCACCGCTTACCGCTCACTGCACCACAAGATTGAGCAGCCGGTTGGGAACCAGGATCACCTTCTTCACCGTCTTCCCGTCGAGGAACTTCCGAATCGACGGTTCCGCGCTGGCCGCCTTCACCGCCTCGTCCTCGCTTGCGTCCCGCCGCACCGTCACCTTGCCCCGCGTCTTGCCGTTCACCTGGACCGCGATCTCGACCGTGTCCTCCACCGTCAGCGCCTCGTCCCACTCGGGCCAGCGGCCGTCGAAGATCGAGCCGTCGTGGCCGAGCCGCTCCCAGCACTCCTCGGCGAAGTGGGGCGCGAACGGCGCTACCATGAGCACCATGTCCTCGACCACGGCGCGCTCGGCGCAGTTCGCCTCGCGCATCGTGTTGAGCAGCTCCATCTGCGCGGCGATCGCGGTGTTGTAGCTCAGCCGCTCGATGTCGTGCGTCGCCTTCTTCCTGGTCTGATGCCACTTCACCAGGATGGGGTGGTGGATCTCACCCCCCGCCGCATCCTCCCGCAGGCTCTGACCCACCAGCGCCCACAGCTTGTCGAGGAACCGCCGCGGGCCGTTGAGGCCGTCGTCGCGGAAGTCGCCGCCCTCCTGGAACGGACCCAGGAACATCAGGTACATCCGGAAGGCGTCGGCCCCCCAGCGTGCGATGTAGTCGTCGGGCACGACGACGTTGCCGCGCGACTTGGACATCTTCGCGCCGTCCTTCACGATCAGCCCGTGCGCGCGAAACGTTCGGTACGGCTCGTCGAAGTCGAGATGGCCGAGATCGTGCAGCACCATCGTGATGAAGCGGGAGTAGAGCAGGTGGAGCACGGCGTGCTCGTTGCCGCCGATATACGTGGCCACCGGCAGCCACTTCTGGGTGCGCGCGGGATCGAACGGCCGGTCGTCGAAGTCCGTGCTCGGGTAGCGCAGGAAGTACCACGCCGAGTCGAGGAACGTGTCGGAGACGTCGGTCTCCCGGCGCGCGGGACCGCCGCATTGCGGGCAGGCAACGTGGTACCACTCCTTCACCCGCGCGAGCGGCGACACACCCGTGTCGTCGGGGCGGAAGTCGTCGATCGCGGGTAGCAGTACGGGCAGGTCCTCCTCCGGGACCGGCACCGGGCCGCAGCGCTCGCAGTAGATGATCGGGATCGGCGGGCCCCAGTACCGCTGGCGGGAGATGCACCAGTCGTGCAGCCGGTACTGCACGACACCCTTGCCGTGGCCTGACGACTCCAGCCAGCGGATGATGTCGCGCTTGCCCGCATCCGCAGGCCGGCCGTTGAACGGACCCGAATTCACCATCCGGTACCCGGCGGTCTCGGTCTCGGCGGCCTCGAGCGGCGCATTGGCCGGCTGTCCCTCCGGCGCCAGCACTCGAACGATCTCGAGACCGTGCTTCCGCGCGAACTCGAAGTCGCGCTCGTCGTGGCCCGGCACGGCCATGATGGCGCCGGTGCCGTACTCCATGAGCACGTAGTCGGCGGTCCACACGGGGATGAGCGCGCCGGTGGCGGGGTTGGTCGCGAACGCGCCGGTGAAGACGCCACTCTTGTCGCGGTCGCCGACCTTGCGTGAGACCAGGTCCTTGGCCTGCGCGGCCTGACGGTACGCCAGCACGGCCGCGCGTTGCTCGGGCGTGACGATCTCCAGCAGGAGCGGATGCTCGGGCGCGAGCACCATGAACGTGGCGCCGAACAGCGTGTCCGGCCGGGTGGTGAAGACGCGGATGCGCCGCTCGTCGGAGGCGCCGTCCGCCTGGTCTTCCGCGCCGCCCACCGTGAACTCGATCTCGGCGCCTTCGGACCGGCCGATCCAGTTCCGCTGAGCGGTGGCCGTGCTGTCGGACCAGTCCATCCTGGCCGGATCGTCGAGGTCGGCCAGCAGGCGGCCGGCGTACTCGGTGATGCGGAAGAACCACTGCTCAAGCGTCCGCTGCTCGACCGGCGTGTCGCAGCGCTCGCAGCGTCCGTTGATGACCTGCTCGTTGGCGAGCACGGTCTGGTCCCTGGGGCACCAGTTGACCGCCGCAGCCTTTCGGTACGCCTTCCCCGCCTTCAGCAGCTGGAGGAAGATCCACTGGGTCCACTTGTAGTACGCGGGGTCAGTGGTGGCGAGCGCGTGCGACCAGTCGAACATTCCGCCGATCCGGACGAGCTGGCGCCGGAAGTTCACGATGTTGCGCGGGATCAGCTCGGCCGGGTTGATGCCGACCTTGATCGCGTAGTTCTCGCTGTGGATGCCGAACGCGTCGAAGCCGATCGGCTCGAAGACGTCATGACCACGCAGCCGCTGGAACCGCCCGAAGGCGTCGCTGCCGGTGAAGGCGAACATGTTCCCGACGTGGAGGCCCTCAGCCGAGGGGTACGGGAACATCATCAGGTTGAAGAACGGACGCGCCGCGCCGTCGAGATCGGGCTCGTTGGTGCGCTGCTCGGCCCAGCGGGCCTGCCATTTCGCTTCGACGGCGGTCGGATCGTAACCGCCCGGGTCGGGAGCGGGCGGGAGCGGGCGGGAGCGGGCGGGAGTCGGGCTGCTGGACATGGCGGAAATGTAGCAGCTATCCGCTATCCGCTATCCGCTATCCGCTATCCGCTATCCGCTATCCGCTATCCGCTATCCGCTATCCGCTATCCGCTATCCGCTATCCGCTATCCGCTATCCGCTATCCGCTATCCACGGGACGATGCACCGCGGCCCCCCGACGTCAAGGACATCGGAGGGCCGCGTGAACAAGCGGATAGCGGATAGCCGCCAGCCTCTTGTTAGAACTGTACGGTGATACCGCCCAACACCCGCCGCCCGATCACCGACCCGCCGAACAGGTGATACCGCTCCTGATCGAACACGTTCGTCGCCAGCGCGAACACCCGGAAGTTGTGGTTGATCCGGTACCCCGCGTTCACGTCCACCGACTCACTCGAGGGCACTTCGCCCACGAACACGCCCGCGGCCCACTGGTAGCTGTCCACGATCCGGACGCTGGCGCCGAGGTCGAGCCCCTGCCGCCCGGTGTACGAGACGCCCAGCGTCCCCTTCGTGCTGGGCGTGTTGGCCAGGAGCTGGTCGCCCACCGCCTGGCTGCCCGCCTCGACCTCGAAGTCGAACAGGCTGAGCGAGCCGTCCGCCCGGACCTCGTCGGTAATCTGGACACCGACACCGAGCTCGGCGCCGTACTGGTCCACCTGGCCGGCGTTGGTGTAGGACAGCACGATCTCGGTGTTGCCATTCACCCGTGTGAGTCCCGCCGCGGCGATCGGGTTGATCGGCGCGAGACTGTTTCGCACCGCCGCCTCGAGCGCCGGCCGGAACTGCGGCGGCACGGCGTCCGGCGCGGTCCAGGGGCCGTACGCCGGATTCACGCCGGGGAGGAGGTCGGTCACGAAGTCGCTGATTGCGTTGTAGTACAGATCCAGCGTGACATACACTCGGTTCGCGAACGCCCCCTTGTAGCCCAGCTCGTATCCGGTGGTGGACTCGACGTCGAGCCCGGCGTTGCCGCGGGCGAACACCGGCACCGCCGCCGACGTGGTAAAGAGCGTCCCCACCGGGACGCCCGCGAGCGCCGGGCCGAGCGCTGAGGCCCGGAGCCCGGTCTCGAGCGCGGTGAAGTTGGCCGGCGCGCCCGCCGCCACCCGGAGGAAGAACTCGGAGTAGTTGGGCGTCTGGAACGCCTGGTTCACTGTCGCCCGGATGGAGTGATTCTCGTTCGGGCTGAAGACGATGGCGCCCTTGGGCGAGAACTGGGTGCTGATCAGCGTGCCGTCGTCGATGCGCGCCGCCGCGACCAGCTTCAGCTTGGGAATGATGTCGAACTCCACCTGGCCATAGCCCGCGTAGAGATCGTCGCTCCGGTTGTCGTTCGCCGCCTCCATCAGGGTGAGCTCGGTGTCCACGTTGGTGTTCCGGTACGACGTCCCGACCACCACCCGGCCCCGCTCCTCGAGGAAGCGGAAGTTGGTCTGCCCTTCCACGTGGAAGATGTCGGATGTCTCGCGGAGCGGCGCGCCCGACGCCAGCGAGAACTGGGGATCGAGGGTCCGGCGTGCGTTCCAGAACCCGAACACATTGAACCGCTCGCCGGCCCAGGCCAGCCGGGCCCACGGACGGAGTGCCTTCTCAATCTGCACCCGGCCGATGCCGGTGACGAGCACTTCGTTCTCCACCCGGGCCGCGCCGCCGTCCGCGCTGACCACCGAGCCGCCAGGGGTGTAGTAATCGACCCGGGCCGAGCCGTAGATGTTCTGGAGGTCGTCGCGGTCGCCCAGCGGCGCGCCGGTCACCGGGTCGAGGGTCTGCCCCGAGAGCGGCCGTGCCTCCCGCGCCGGGCCGATGGCGGCGTCGGTAGCGGGCGCGTACTCCGTCGCGAGGCTCGAGCGGTCGAGGAGCGTCCGGGAGCGGGTGAACGTGTCGCTCCGGTAGTAGCCACCGTTCACCCGGTAGCCGAACCGTCCACCGCCCGCGACGCCGGCGTGGCTCAGATCGCCGCGGAGCGACTCCAGCTCGCCGCCGCCGATCGTGAGCTTGGTCCCCACGATCTCCCGCGCGGCCGGGGTGGTGAGCGCGATGACGCCGCTGAAGGCGTTCGCGCCGTAGAGCGCCGACCCCGGCCCGCGCACCACCTCGATGCGTCCCAGCTCCTCGAGCGGAACGGAGAGCGTGTTCCACTCCTGCGAGCCGAGGAACGCGATGGCGAGATCGCGTCCGTCCTGGAGCACCAGCATGCGGCGGTTGAGCGATGAGTTGAACCCGCGGGTATTGACGTTGAAGTCGTTGACGCCGCTCTGCACCAGGTCCACGCCGGGCGTTTCCTTCAGCGCCATCGGCACCTGGCCGGTAATCGTGTTGGCCTCGAGCAGTCGGGGCTCGACCACCGAGATGGCCGCCGGCGCTTCGACGATGCGCTCCGGTGCGCGGGAGGCGCCCTGCACCACCAGGTCGCTGAGGATCGCCGGCGCCGGCTCGAGCGCAGCATCCAGCGTAGCGCTCCCACCGGGTTCCACCGTCACCGGCAGCTCAGTGGGCCGATACCCCAGCCAGCGGAACACGATGGTCCGGGGGCCGGCGGGCACGTTGCGAAGCGTGTATCGGCCGTCGCCACGGCTGGCCGTAGTCTGGCCGGTGCCCTGCACCGATACGGATACGCCCGCCAGCGCGCCCCCGCCTTCGGCCCGGGTCACCGTTCCGGTGACTGTACCCGACTGCTGCGCGGTCGTGATGCTGGGAAGGAGAGCGGCCAGGACGGCCAGAGCGACGGAACGGAGCCAGGTATGGAACCCAGACACTGCACGCTTTGACATGCAGACCTCCCAAGTGGAAGCCGCGATACCCGAACGGTGGCTGGCGAGATGAATGCAGGAGAGGCTACGGCGCGAGCCCCAGGCTCGACAAGTTTGTCGTGGAATCATATACGGCGGAACCCGCGGGCGGTCAAGCCGGCCGAGGCTCCTCCGCGGCAGCACGCTTGCCCCGCATGCGCGCAAACCTTTAGCTTTTCACTCGTTCCGTTGCCATTCGCTCTTCGGAGGCGCATGGGCCCAAGCCCCCCGCGTCGGCAATCCGTTTTCAGCCTGCATCTCGTGGGCCTCGGCCTCGCTGTTCTCCTGAGCGGCGCCGTGGCCGCCCTCCTCTGGCGCGCCAGCGGCCGCACGGCCGACGCGCTTCAGGGCGCCGCGATTTTCTTCGTGCTGGCGGTGCTGGTCGAGCAGATCCTCGTCTACCTCCTGGCCCGCCGGGTGCTCGACGCCACCGGCCACGCCGAGGGCATCGCGCGGCGGGTGGCCCAGGGAGACCTGGGCATGCCCGCGGTCCCGCTCAACGGCGCGCGCCAGACCGGCCTCACCCGCTCGATGGCGGCGATGGTCGAGCGGCTGCGGGCCCTGGTCGGCGGGATTCACGAGCACGCGCACGAAGCGGCCTCGATGGCCCAGCAGATCGCCGCCGCCACGCAGGAGATGACTGCCTCGACCCAGGAGGTGGCCGGCACGACGGGCGACCTCACGGAGCGGGCCAACCAGCAGGCGCTGATCGTGCGCGCCGCCGCGGCGGACACGGGCAAGATCCTCACCATCGCGCAGGAGCTCGCGGCCGGGGCCACCCAGGCCGCGGAGCGGAACGCGGCCCTCGCCCGGCTCGCGCGGGGGCACCGCGAGCGGCTCGACACCAGCAGCACCGAGCTGGCGCGCCTCGCCGAGGAGGTGCAGAGCGGCGCGGCCGAAGCTGACGCCCTCCGCGCCGCATCCGCCGAGATCGAGAAGTTCGTCGCGCAGACCAAGGCGATCGCCAAGCAGACCCACATGCTCGCGCTCAACGCCTCGATCGAGGCCGCGCGCGCCGGCGAGGAGGGACGCGGCTTCAGCGTCGTCGCCGAAGAGGTACGGAAGCTCGCGAGCCAGGCGGCGCGAGCGGCGGCGTCCACCGAGACGACGGTGCAGGCGGTGCTCGAGCGGGTGGGGACGGCGCGCGAGCGGCTGCTCCGGCTCGGCCAAGGCGGACTCGCGGCCCGTGACGCTGCCCACGCGGCCGCCACCGGGCTCGCCGGCGTGGCGGCGGACGCGGAGGAAAACGACCAGTGGACCCGGCGGATCAGCGCGTCAGCCGACGACGTTCGGTCGCTGGTCGAGACGATCGCGAGTCGCATGCGCGAGGTGTCCGCCGGGACCGAGGACTACGCCGCCGCGGCTGAGCAGATCGCTGCCGCCGCGCAGCAGCTCAACGCATCGACCGAAGAGATCTCGACGTCCGCCGGCCGGCTCGCGTCCACCGCCGAGCAGCTCAACCTGGCGGCGGGCCAGTTCCGCCTGGACGACGCCGCTTCGCGGTGATCCACCTCCTCCGCAATGCCGAGGTCTACGCGCCGGAGCCGCGCGGCCTCCAGGACCTCGTGGTGGCCGGCGAGCGGATCGTCTGGATCGGCGACGAGCTCCCAGCCCTCCCGGCGGCGCTCGAGGCGGAAGAGACCGATCTGGGTGGCCGGCGCGTGGTCCCGGGCTTCATCGACGGCCACGCGCACCTGACCGGCGGCGGCGGCGAAGCCGGCCCGCACACCCGCGTTCCCCCGCTCTCCTCCGGTGCGATCACCCGCGCCGGCGTCACCACCGCCATCGGGGTGCTCGGCACCGACGACGTCACCCGCACCACGGCCGAGCTGGTCGCCACCGCGCGCGGGCTCGATCGGCTCGGCCTCACCGCGTTTTGCCATACCGGCGGATATCATCTCCCGCCCACGACACTCACCGGCACCGTGCGCGGCGACATCGCGCTGGTGGAGGCGATCATCGGCGTCGGCGAGATCGCCGTCAGCGACCATCGTTCCAGTCAGCCGACGCTCGACGAGCTGCTCCGGCTGGCGAGCGAGGCGCACGTCGGCGGATTGATGAGCGGCAAGGCAGGAATCCTGCATCTGCACGTGGGCGACGGACCGCGGGGACTGGACCTCGTGCGGGAGGCGCTGGACCGGAGCGAGATCCCGGCGCGGGTGTTCAACCCCACCCACGTGAACCGGCGCCGCGGGCTCTTCGAGGAAGCATTGGAGCTGGCCGACCGCGGCGTGACGATCGACGTCACCGCGTTTCTGGTCGCGGAGGATGAGGATGCATGGGGGGCCGCGGACGCGCTGGTCCGCTACTGGGATGCGGGCCTCCCGCGCGAGCGGATCACGGTGAGCTCCGACGGCGGCGGATGCCTGCCTTCGTTCGACGCCGACGGCCAGGTGACGCGGTTCGAGGTGGGCAGCCCGGGCGCGCTCACCGATACCCTCGCCCGCCTCCTTGCCGGGGGCCACGCGCTGGAGCAGGCGCTCCCGCCGTTCACGGCGAACCCGGCCGGCCTGCTCCGCCTCGCCACCAAGGGGCGGCTCGTGGCCGGCATGGACGCGGACCTGCTGGTGCTCAACGCCAAGGGAGGGATCGACGACGTGATGGCACGCGGACGGTGGCACGTGCGCCAGGGGCGCGCGGTCGTGAGGGGACCGTTCGAGGGGGCGGCGGCGTGAGCCCGCCCAAGACCGAGAACGGCTCGACGCGCGGCTACATCGTGCCGGTGGGCGGCGCCGAGGCGAAGATCGGCGATCCGGCCATTCTTCGGCGGTTCGTCCACCTCGCGGGCGGCCGCGACGCGCGGATCGCGATCATCCCTACCGCCTCGGCGCTCGCCGACACCGGCGAGCGCTACGAAGCCATCTTCCGTGAGATCGGCGTCCGTGCCGCGCGCACCATGCCGATCGAGACGCGCCAGGACGGTGAGCGGGACGAGTGGATCGAGAAGATCGACCGGGCCGACGGCATCTTCCTCACCGGCGGCAACCAGCTCCGGCTCTCCACCACCCTGGGAGGCACCGCGATGGCCAAGGCGATCCGCCGCCGCAACGCCGAGGGTGCCCACGTGGCCGGGACGTCGGCGGGGGCCGCGTTCCTCTCGGAGCACATGATCGCCACCGGCGACGAGGGCGCGACGCCGCACGCGGGCAGCGTGACTCTGTCGCCGGGACTTGGGCTCACCAACCGCGTGGTGATCGACCAGCACTTCCGCCAGCGTGACCGGCTCGGCCGGCTGCTCACGGCGCTTGCCTACAACCCGTTCGCCATCGGGCTCGGGCTCGACGAGGACACGGCCGCGTTCATCGGTCCGGACAATACGTTCGAGGTCGTCGGCAGCGGCGCCATCACGGTCGTGGATCCGGCCGAGGTGGAGTTCTCGTCGATGGACCAGCTGGAGAAGGAGGACCCCGTGTGTCTGATCGGCGTGAGGCTGCACGTGCTAGTGCGCGGGGCCACGTTCGACCTGCACGCCCGCAAGGCGTACGCGCCTCAGGCGACTGGCTGAGCTGCGGTCGTCGGTCATGGCTATCGGTCGTCGGCTATCGGTCGTCGGTCATCGGTCCGCGTCGCATCTGCACGGCTCGTCGCGCGAGGATCCGAGCGGCGGCTGCGAGGACCGACGACCGATAGCCGATGACCGATAGCCGATAGCCGATAGCCGATAGCCGATAGCCGATGACCGACGGCCTCTAGCGGAAGCCCAATTCCTGCCGCAAGTTAGAGTAACAGCTCCGGACCACTCCCATGCGCATCCTCGAACGCTCGGTCTACGTCGGCCCGAGCACGTACGCCCATTTCCCCGTCATCCGGCTCGAGCTGGACCTCGGGACCCTCGAGGACTGGCCGACCAGCCGCCTCGGCCCGGCCTTCGTGGAGACGCTGCTCGGCGCCCTGCCCGGTCTCCGCGAGCACGGCTGCTCCTACGGCGAGCCGGGCGGCTTCGTTCGCCGCCTCACGGAGGACGAGGGCACCTGGCTCGGGCACGTGCTGGAGCACGTCGCCATCGAACTTCAGAACGTCGCCGGCGAGACGGTGACTTTCGGCAAGACCCGCTCGTCGGGCCTGCCGGGGCACTATCACGTGGTCTACGAGTACGAGCAGCAGGACGTGGGACTCGAGGCGGGCCAGCTCGCGCTCACTTTCATCGCGAGCCTGCTGCCGGAGGAGATCCGGCCGGCCGGGCTGGTGCCGCGCGGGTTCGACTTCGCGCGGGAGCGGGACGACTTCATCCGCTTCGCACAGCGGCGAGCCCTGGGGCCGAGCACCGCCTCGCTGGTGCATGCCGCCGAGGCCCGCGACATTCCCTGGATCCGCCTCAACAGCCAGAGCCTCATCCAGTTCGGCCACGGACGCTACCAGCAGCGCATCCAGGCGACGGTCACCAGCCGCACGCCGCATATCGCGGTGGAGCTCGCCTCCGATAAGGAGGAAACCAACAAGATCCTGGGCCAGCTGGGTCTGCCGGTGCCGCAGCAGCGGCTCGTGCAGCGGGAGGACGACGCGGTGCGCGCCGCCGAAGCGGTCGGATATCCCGTGGTCGTGAAGCCGTACAACGGGAATCACGGCCGCGGCGTCGCGCTCAACCTCCGCGCGCCGGAGCAGGTGCGCGCGGCGTTCGGTGTGGCGCAGCAGATCAGCCGGAGCGTGGTGATCGAGAAGTTCGTCACCGGCGACGACCACCGGATGCTGGTGGTCAACAGCGAGCTGATCGCTGTCTCGCGGCGGCTGCCGGGTCACGTCATCGGCGACGGCGCCAGCACGGTGGAGCAATTGGTCGAGGCGGTAAACCAGGACCCGCGCCGGGGCATCGGCCACGAGAAGGTGCTCACGCGGATCGAGTTCGATCTCCAGGCCGACCGGCTCCTCGCGGAGCGCGGCTACATGCGCCAGTCGGTGCCGGCCGAGGGCGAGATGGTGCCGCTCAGGCTCACTGCCAATCTCTCGACCGGCGGCACCGCCGAGGACGTCACCGACGTGGTGCATCCCGACAACGCCGAGATGGCCGTGCGGGCGATCAAGGCGATCGGGCTCGACGTGGGCGGGGTGGACTTCCTCTCTTCGGACATCACCGAGTCATACAAGGATATCGGCGGCGCGATCTGCGAGGTGAACGCGGCCCCCGGGTTCCGCATGCACCTGGCGCCGAGCACGGGGCGGCCGCGCGACGTGTCGGGCGCGGTGATGGACATGCTGTTCCCTGCCGGCACGCCGAGCCGTATCCCCATCGCGGCGATCACCGGCACGAACGGGAAGACCACCACCGCGCGGATGCTGGCGCACATCCACAAGCTGGTGGGGCATCACGTGGGGCTCACCACCACCGACGGGGTCTACATTGACGGACAGCGCACCGTCGAGGGCGACATGACCGGGCCGGTGGCGACCCGGATGGTGCTCAGCGATCCGTTCGTGGATGTGGCGGTGCTGGAGCTGGCGCGCGGGGGGATGCTCCGCGCGGGGATGGGCGTCCGGTGGTGCGACGTGGGCGCGGTGCTCAACGTGCAGGGTGACCATCTCGGGCTTCGCGGCGTCGAGACGCTCGACGACCTCGCGCGGGTGAAGCGCATCGTGGTGGAGGTCGCGCGCGACACCGCGGTGCTCAACGCCGACGATCCGCTCTGCCTCCGCATGGCCGACTACACCGAGGCGAAGCACGTCTGCTACGTGACCATGAACCCGCAGCACCCCCTGGTGCGCGAGCACATTACGGCAGGTGGGCGCGGCGTGGTGCTCGAGCAGGGGATCAAGGGCCAGATGATCACGATCTACGATCACGGCGCCCACATCCCGCTGCTCTGGACCCATCTCGTCCCGGCGACGCTCGAGGGCCGGGCCCTCCACAACGTGCAGAACGCGATGTTCGCGGCGGCGATGGCGTTCAGCATGGGCGTGAAGTTGGAGGACATCCGGCATGGGCTGCGGACGTTCCAGACGTCGTTCTTCCAGGCGCCGGGCCGGATGAACGTGTTCGACGAGCATCCGTTCAAGGTGATCGTGGATTACGGGCACAACGCGCCGGCGGTGGAGCTGATGGCCCAGCTCGCGCTGAAGCTCGACGTGGCGGGCCGGCGGATAGTGGTGCTCGCCGCGCCGGGCGACCGGCGCGACCAGGACATCGCGGACACGGCGCGCGCCGCGGCCGGCAGCTTCGACCACTACATCTGCCGCCGGGACGACCGCCCCCGCGGGCGCGGACCGGACGAAGTGCCGCGCATGCTCCGGGACGCGCTGATCGGTAAGGGTGTGCCCCCGGCCGCGATCGAGATGATCCCGGACGAGCAGGAGGCCCACCAGCACGCGCTCTCCCTGGCCCAGCCGGGCGATCTCGTGCTCCTCTTCGCCGACGGGCTCACCCGCACCTGGAAACAGGTGATCAACTTCCGGCCGGACGCGGCGCCGGCGCCGGCGCCGCCGGAGCGTCCCCGCGCCGCCGCGATCACGCTGCCCGACCTCCCCGCGGTCGAGGTCCCCTCGCTCAACGGCGACGCCCTCGTACGCGACGAGCGCGGCGTGCGGCTCGCGCGGGAAACCGAGGATTGACGACCGGCACATCGGCGCGCACGGACTCGCGGCGGCTCACCGGCCCGAGCCGGCTGCTCCGGAGGACGGGTGCGGTCATCGAAGTCGCACTCCCGGACGCCGACGCCGAGCGGCTGATGGCCGCGTGGCGCCGGCAGGCGCGCCGGATCCTCGACGCGCTGGGCTGGCAGGAGGAGCTGGCCGAGATCCGTTTCCCCGGCGGCGCGAGCCTCGCCTTCACCGCGCCTCCCGACGCGCTCTACTCGGCCACCGAGGTCAACGAATGGGCGTGGGACGCCGCCGTGATCAGCGCGGCGGGCGGCCCGGAGCCCACGCTGGAGGAGGCGGCCGCGACGCTCGGCGTGCGCATCGCGCGGGAGCGGAACCCGGCGCTCATCGCGCTGCGGGACGCGGCGCGGGATCACGGCGTGGCATTCCTCGCCGACACCCGCAGCGTGTCGGTGGGCCTCGGGACGGGGTCCCGGACCTGGCCGGTGGCGGAGTTGCCGGCTCCCGGGAGTGTGCCGTGGCGCGAGGTCCACGACGTGCCGACGGTGCTGGTCACCGGGTCGAACGGCAAGACCACCACCGTGCGGCTCCTCGCGGCGCTGGTCGCGGCCGGCGGGCGGGTGCCGGGGCAATCCACCACTGACGGCGTCACCGTGGCGGGAGATGTGCTGGTGCGCGGCGACTACGCCGGCCCGGAAGGCGCCCGCCTCCTCCTCCGCGACCACCGGGTCGAGACCGCGATCCTCGAGACCGCCCGCGGCGGCATCCTCCGGCGGGGGCTCGCCGTGGAGCGGGCCGACGTGGCCGTCGTCACCAATATCGCCGAGGACCACTTCGGGGAGTTCGGCGTGTTCGACTGCGCCGGGCTGGCCGATACGAAGCTCGTGGTGGCCCGTGTGGTGCCGCCATCCGGTCGGGTGGTACTCAACGCCGACGACCCTTGGCTGGTGGAGGGCGCGCGGCGGGTGCGCGCGCCAATCGCGTGGTTCAGCCTCGACCCGCGCAATCCGACGGTCGGCGCGCAGATCGCGGCCGGCGGTGACGCCTGCGTCGTGGATGGCGGCGCGTTCGTGCTGGCGCGGGGTGGCGCCCGCGAGACGGTCGCGCCGGTGAGCGCGCTCGCGATCACGTTCGGCGGCGCCGCGCGACACAACGT